>JAXHSZ010000160.1:0-16326 GCA_034190725.1 Thermodesulfobacteriota bacterium | reverse complement strand
CAAATCCTTTCTGGGACAACTCATTCTGGAGCTGTGCCCTTTGACCATGATTAACATAAAAACTTGAAGCATGAATACTAATGAACTCATCCACGGTAAATCCAAACAGATCCAGAGCAGATTTGTTTGCCTCAACTATCTGCCCGTCCAGGGTTGTAATAAAGATGGCATCTCGGGACTTTTCGAAAAGGGCACGATATCTTTCTTCGCTTTCATGGAGGGCCTCAGCTGACCAAGTGGCTCGAAGGGACTCGCAACAGTATGACGCCAATATTGTCCCCAGTTCAAGATCCTGCGACCGAAAAGGCGGCAGGAGTTTATTATGAAGGGAGACGATGCCAATCATTTCACCTTTCTCATCGTTCAATGGAAAAACCAGGAGTGAACCGTCTTTATATCCGTTCCAACCGCTAGAAATTGCTTTGTTTTTAT
The DNA here is from genome assembly GCA_034190725.1 of Thermodesulfobacteriota bacterium. Taxonomy (GTDB): domain Bacteria; phylum Desulfobacterota; class UBA8473; order UBA8473; family UBA8473; genus JAXHSZ01. The sequence continues at coordinate 15,894 of JAXHSZ010000160.1, read as the reverse complement.
TCTGGATATCTTGTGTGAGAATGGGTTTCCCTTCTGTCATGATTCGATGAAAGATTGTTCCTTGTTTCAGCGGAAATGGGATGTAATCAGGTGCATGACCCGGGTCCAGAGTGTGAAGGAGAGCGAGACCTTCCCTTTCACACAGAAATAGACTTCCACCTTCGGCTTTTATGTTGTTGGAGAACTCATCTAAAAGAAGCGGGCCCATCTGCCTCATGTTGGAGCAGGAGGACATACGTTTGATCGATTCCACCATATTTCGTAGACGGGCATTGATCTCTTCCAATTCCTGATTTCTTATCCTCAGGGCCATATCAACCGACGCCTTTTCACGTTCTAACTGTAACTTGTCAAAACACCTGTCGAGGGTACACATCAGGTCCTGGAAATTTATGGGTTTTCGAAGATAGTCATAGGCACCTTCTTGAAGTGCTTGTGTGGCTGTTTCCAATGCTGCATATGCCGTTATCATTACACAGAGTATATGAGGCCTCGCCTTCTTTAACCTGGCGATAAGATCAATTCCACTGCTACGGCCCAAACGAATGTCTATTAAAGCTACTTGAGCTTTAAAATGTTTAATCTTTTGCAGAGCACGTGTTGCACTGTTTGATACTTCACATTCATATCCTTCCAACTCAAGTATATCAAGGAGGCTGTCTGCAAAGTCCTTATCATCGTCCACGATCAGGATATGGCGTTTTATGTCCTCATCAAGCATATGGATTTGTTCACTTTTCACAGCGGATTCTCCTCTGGACAATTTGTTTGGATGTTTTCTTCATTTGTTCGTTCTTTAATAATAATTCAGCCACTAAGCCACCAAGATTATAATATAATTCTCCAGATGCAATTTTTAATGAGAGGCAAACAAGAAAACCATTTTTTCGGTAATAAATTTTTCTCTTTTTTAAAAGGTGTATACTTTATATTCCTTTTTTATGCCTTCATTTCTTTGTGACTGAACTGTTACGTTTCTTGTTTTGACAAATTTTCTATGGAGCGGAGCAAGTCTTTTGGATCAAATGGTTTCGTCAATATCCCCGTCACCGAAAATGATCGTAATGTTTTGAGAGCCTCTGCTTCTTCACGGGCATACGCTGTTACGATAATCGTGGGGAGACCGTGGCCGGATTTCTTCAACTCCAGATATGTATCCAATCCGTTCAGTACCGGCATTCTGAGGTCGAGGATGAGGACATCAATCTCATTGGAGCAGACACGTTCCACAGCCTCTCTGCCATTCTTGGCAACAAGGACCTTAAAGCCGTTGTTTTCCAATACATCTCTGATAGCCTGAACAAAATCAGGATCATCATCCGCTATGAGTATACCATCCGGTTTGATTTTGCGGAGCATCTTAAGCACATTGTTCATCTCCAGGGGCTTGTGAAGTACTCCCCAGGCTCCATTCTTGACGGCTTGAGTTAAGAGCTGTTCCACGCTGTAGCCGGTCATCATTATGACTCGGGTTTCCGGTTTGATCTTGCGTATCTCCAGGAAACTTTCCACACCGTTTTTCCCAGGAAGCTTCACATCCATAAAAGTCATATCAAAATCCCTGTCCTTAAGGATCTTTATGGCATCCTCTCCCTTGAAGGCGATCTCTACTCTGTGCCCATCTAAATGCAGGACATCAGACAGGCTTTCAGCAGAGTCCCTGTCATCATCCACCACAAGTATGTCCAATTTGCTCATGAAACGCCTCCTTCATTAAGCCACTCCCCCTGTGAGTTCATTGTCTCAAAAGTTATGTGCACGAAAGTGTTTCTATGGGCAGATTAAACCCGAACTTATGAACAAACAGCGTAACCGTTCACAGATTCCGGGTTTACAGGTTTCAGGTATCAGTGTTCAGGTTTCAGATCTTTTTTCTGATATCTGAAACCTGAAATCAAGATTGGGGTTTTCATGATGGTAAATTTTCACAACTCAAGAACATCAATGATACAACCTGTGAACGGTGATCAGATAGCAACGGGCGGTACAAAATACTCAACACGCAATACAAAACAACAAAACACAAATCCTGGGTATCAACTAGCTGACTGCCGGTAGCCACAACGTAACAGTTGTTTCTTTTCCGAACTCACTTTCAACCTCTACCCCTCCACCGTGTTGTTCCATAATCTGTTTGACCGTGGTGAGTCCCAAACCGACGCCAAAACCCCGTGTGCTGTATAAGGGCTCGAAGATCTTCTTCAATTTATCGGATGGAATACCCATACCAGTGTCTATGATCCTCACCTCCAGCCGTTTACCAATTGTCCGGCTCTCTATGGTCAACAGGCTGTCCTCAAATCGTTTACTCTTATGGGTCTCCTCTTCCTTCTTTTCCTGTATCGCGTGGCAGGCATTGTCGATGACGTTCACTATGCAGCTTCGGAACCGCTCTTGATCCAGAAGGATTTCAATGTGAGAGCCCAGTTTCCGTTTCAGTATGATTTCGTCTGGAATGTTCTGCTCGTCGAGTATCTCATCCAACCATTCATCGACAATCGTTGTCTTGAGATCAAGATTTCGTATCCTGGTGTAATCCATCAGGTCGTCGATAATTCTATCGCACCGAATGACGCTTCGTTCAGCACGTTCCAGAGCTTGTTCAATTCCCATACCCTTCTTGTGGGTCCGTTGATTGATCAGAAACAGAGAACTGCGTATCGTGCCCAGAGGGTTTCGTATCTCATGGCTGACCGTTGCCGTCAATTTCCCCAATGTTGCAAGACGCTCACTGCGCAAAAGCTCTTCTTGGGCAGCTTCAAGTTGTGAGGTTCTTTCTTTTACTAATTCTTCGAGATGATTGCGGTATGTTAATAACTCTTCCTCTATTCGCTTACGTTGCAAGATATTCCTGGCAATACACAAGATTTGGGGAGGTCCCCCTGGTCTGGAGAGCACTGATGATGATACTTCCACCGGTATATGCTGCCCCGTCTTAGTGATGCCCACTGATTCATAAACAAAAACCTGTTTGTCCCCCTCCTTACGTTTTTTTATGAGTTCACGGTGCTCTGGGATACAATCGTGTGGAATGAGATCAATAATTTTCATCTTCAGCAATTCATCATCGCTGTATCCAAATGTTTCCACTACCGCCTTGTTGGCATAGGTAATCGGGCCGTTAAGGCAGTTGATCATGATATAATCTTTTGCTGTCTCTGCAAGAAGTCTGTATTTTTTCTCACTGTCTTCCAACAATGCCTCTGCTTTTTTTCGGTCTGTTATGTCTTCAGCCACAGTCATAATGACGTCCTCACCTGACCAAGTGAAAGGTATCATAGATAGAATGACACTATACTGAGCCCCCTGTTTGTTTTGTATTTGTCCCTCGAAGTTGCGAACCGAACCATCCGAAATGAGTCTATTTATAAGCAAGGTACGGTCATTGGGATTTTGATAGATATTCCTCAGATTAATGTGACCCAGTTCTTCTCTTGAGTAACCGATAATTCGGAGCATTGCATCATTACAAGCGATGATCCGACCGTCTAGGGTGCTTATTCCTATTCCTGTGGGTGCGATCTCGAAAAGGCTTCGATAACGGAATTCCGATTCTTTTAACGATTCTTTGGCTCTCTGCATATTATCAACCAACCGGGCATTTTCTAATGATATGGCTGCTTGAGATGTCAGCAATTGGAGAACTTCGATGCGATCCGAAGTAAAGGCTCCTGTTGAAAGACAGTTTTCCATATAGAGAATGCCGATCAACTTCGATTGAGTAATCACAGGCAGGCATAATATCGACTTGAGTTGATTTGTTACCACATATGGATCTGATGTGAAATCCCCTTCTTTGCAGGCGTCATCGAGAACGATTTTATCTTTTGTGCGCTTTACATAGTTTACAGCCGCTAATATTAGGTCATTCTTTTCAGCGATCGGTATGGATTTGACCACCGTATTGCCGTTATCTCCTTCGATCCTTTCCGCCTCCACAGAGAGATTGTTTTCCTCCACAGAGATAAAAAGACCTCTGGTTGCGTTTGCACTCTCAACAACAATTCTCATCAATTTTTCCAAAAGATTCTCTAGAATAATCTCGCTTGAGATCGCCTGTAATGATTCGACTATGCTTGTATAATCCAACACCATTGAAGCCGTTGACACCTGAGTCTGTAGAGATTGTTCGTCAACGGATATGAAAGGTTTTTCAACAGATATTTCAGAGAAAAGATGTTGAAATTTCGCCTCCAAGTCCGATACTTTAATATGGACCCCCCATTGTTTATATCCTTTTTGGGCTTCTTGTAGGTACAAAGCGGCGATTTTTCCCATTCCCTCCGAGATAAAAAAAACCGCTGCCCGTTCATTGGCGATGGCTTTATCCTGGATGAAACCATTCTGCCCGGCCAATTCCACAGCCCTGTCATAGAATTGTATGGCAGTCCTCATTTCTCCACGAATGCGTAATTTCTCGGCTTCTATGAGTACATACTTGTGCTCGAAATTTTCCGGCGCATGAAAGGCCCATATCTTCATCTTTTCTTGATTGACTTCCACTTCACTCAGGTATTTCATCTGCTCTTCTCTGCTCACATTGGGATAATGAGCCAGTAAGGCAAGAGAGGAATAAAAATGGTATTCGGCAACAAGATTCATGCCGCTCATGGTCTCTATGGACCTTGCACCTGCTCTGGCTGTCTCTATGGACTTTTCAAATGCATCGTACAGATAGAAGATGAGTTGCTTTGCGACAGTATAATAGCCGATGGCCGTGAACATATTTGCTTGCTTCCATACAGGAACTATCTCACTTTCATCACTGATGTTTCCTTTAATGAGCAGTTTATCTTCTGCATCACCATTGAGATTGACTACCATTTGATACCAGAGTTCATATTCCTGTATAACACTTACTTGGCCATACTTCCTCATTATCCCATAGTATTCATCCATTTTCTCTTTGAGCAGATGGAGGTTCTCACCAGTCAGAAAGGAGGTCATCATAAAGTGGTTCAAGGCATATGATGCATATGAAAGATCTCCTGACTCGGAACCGCTTTTAAAGGCTTCAAGGAGATAGATCAGATCCTCCCTGTAATGGTTTTCCCAATGGTTGATCATATCTCCATACGTATAATATACTTTTGCTTTTAGTTCTCTGGCATTGAATTTATCAGCAACTTCCAATGCAAGTCTCCCAAACCGATTCCCCAACTCGATCTCTCCCAAATTGCTGCATAAGATCACCCCATACGTAACATAAGCAAATGAAGAATAGACTGAGTTACCATACTCCAGTGACAAATTGACCAATTTCATTACAATAATGGGTAAATATTCCGGGGCTGAAGTATAAGCAGCCGCTGTACAGGACATAAGGATGCGAGCAGCAGCCAGTTTGTCAGGATCGGTGAGTTCAGGGAGATGGATTAGGTCTTTTGGATCTCTGTCGCCGATACTCTTTTTTACCAAATTCACTTGTTCCATTGTTATTTGAGGGTCTCCTTTGTCCGGCATGTCAAGTCCCAACATCCTGAGGGTGTCTAAACTGAGACTCAGAGCTTCTTTCCTCTTGTTCAAAACCGTGTAATTGTTTATTTGTAGTTCGTACACTCTCACTGTATCCATGAATCGCTTTGCATTTTTCAGAAGTTCGTCATGGAAAGTTTCAGCTTTGGGGTAATCTCCTGTAAGATATTTTATTTCAAGCATCTCCATATACAATGACAATGTCAAATCATATTCCCTTTTCCAGGGGTCGACAGGCAACAGGTCGATGCCCATCTCTATGTATCGATTTGCAGTTTCATAAGCAACAGAAGCCTTGGCCTTTTGTCCGGCGGAAAGATTGAGTCTGGAAAGTTCAAGCCGTTCATTGTAACTGCTGATCAAGCCTGTGGAAAGATTGAGATGATCGACAATGGCGAAGATGTTTTCAAAATAATCCTCGTCCCTTCCCTTTTGAAGGAGACGCTTGCCGATTTTATAATGGAATTGCTTTTTTGTGTCTTCAGCAATAAGGGAATATGCAGCTTCCTGAATACGATCATGGGTGAATTGACAGTCTGTACCAGTCAATAGAACAAGGCCTTCCTGTAATGACTCCATGAGGTTTGAAAAAGTCTCATCCATAGATTTGCCACAAGCCTCAGCCAGCAATTCCATATCAAACCTATTCCCAATGCTCGAAGCATACTGTAATACCTCCCGTGCATTTTCTGAAAGATTGAGAATTTTCGATACCATGAGATGAATTACATCGTCTTCCACCTTCATAAGGTTTATGGCTTCTATGTTCCACTGCCATCCATATTCAGCAGAAAATGTAAGCAGTTTTTCATTATATAGAACCTTGAGGAATTGTTTTATGAAGAATGGATTTCCCCCGATTTTCCGGCATATCAGTTCAACAAGGGGCCTTGATGCATCAGGTTGGCACTTCAACATGTCACAAATCAATTCATTGATATCCGCCATCTCAAGAGGTTGTAAGGATATTTGATTGAGGACAACATCGATTTTCCTGATGTCATCCATCCACGAGATCAGAGGATGCGAACCCGAAACTTCATTCTCTCGAAACGCTCCGATAAAGAGGATATGCTTCACAGCAGGATCGCTCATAATGTTCTTGATGAGGTTCAGACTGGCCATGTCCACCCATTGTAAGTCATCTATAAATATTATCAGTGGGTGCTCTTCTCCGGCAAATATTCCAACGAAATTCTGGAACATACGCTGAAACCTGTTTTGTGATTCTTCCGACCCGAGTTCCTCAACTTCGGGTTGTTTCCCAATCAAGAGTTCCAGTTGCGGCAAAATGTCGGTAATAATCCGGCCGTTATTTCCTAAAGTCTCTTCCAATAATCTTTTCCATTGTATAATCCGTTCCTCGTTTTCTGAGAGTATCTGTCGTATTAATCCCTGGAATGCCTTAATAAAAGCGCTGTAGGGCATATCTTTCGTTAACATATCGCATTTGCCAGAAATGAAATATCCTTTCCTGCGGACAATGGGCTTTTGAACCTCGTTAATGAGCAGCGTCTTGCCGATACCTGCAGGTCCATTCACAAGCATCAGGCTGGATATGCCGTGACTGACGGAATCAAAGGCTGCCGTCAATGTATCAATCTCCTTTTTTCTGCCATAGATTTTTTGAGGGATGATGAGTTTAAAGGATATATCATGTGTCCCGAGGGAAAATGACTCTATTTTACCTGTACTATTCAATCGCTTTATGCATTCTTCCAGGTCGGTCTTGAGTCCGTAGCCACTCTGATACCTGTCTTCCGGGTCCTTGGAAAGCATCTTCATGATTATATTGGATACGGGTTCCGGAATCTCAGGGTTCATCTCAATGACCGGTATCGGCATCTTGGCAATGTGTTTATGGAAAAGTTCAAGGGGATTATCCGAGTAAAAGGGGAGGGTGTTTGTTAATATCTCATAAAATATGACGCCCAATGAATAGAAGTCAGTTCGATAGTCCATAATACGATTCATGCGGCCTGTCTGCTCGGGTGAATAATATGGAAGGATCTCTCTGAGCACATAAGGATCATAGATCTGTTCGTTTTCTCCTGTTATGATGGAAGAAATCCCATAATCAATGATCGTTACCTCATCGGTATCCTGGTTGATCCATATATTCTCCGGCCTCAACCCGCTATGAGTGATGTCAGCGTGATGAATCTCAGCGAGGGTCATAACGAGTTGAGCAGCAACACCGAGGAATTCTTTTATGTCAAAAGAATCGTTTGAGAAGAATTCTTTGAGAGGTTTTCCATCGAAATCCTCCATTACTAGGGCCATGCCGTCTCTGTAGTGTAAAATCTCATATAATCTGATAAGACTGGTTGATTTCACTTCTTCCATTATGGAAGACTCTTGTTTGAAACGGGTGATCTGTCCATGGGTAATGTGAATTGTCTCATAAACCCTGATCAAAACCGGTCTTTTGTCTCTCTCCCTTATCCCTTTATACAGAATAGACCTGAAATCCCGAGAAACTTCTGTATGTAATATATACCCAGGGATTTCATTCATGATACCCCTCCATGATCAGCTTTCAAATCTGAAATTCTGTCCAGAATGCCCCTTATACTTTGAGACAATTGCTTTATGTTAAATGGCTTCTGGATGAATCCATCACAACCGCGTTCCAATATCTCACTCGCCTGGCCGTCAATACTGTACCCGCTTGACAGGAGGACCTTAATGTCCGGATTCAACTCTTTCATCCGGTCATATACCTCTCCACCACCCATTTTCGGCATGATCATGTCCAGGATGACCAAGTCAATTTTCACTTTGTTTTTTTTATAGAGTTCCAGGGCTTCTTCCCCTTCTCTGGCTATAAATACTTTGTAGCCCAAGGCCTCTAAAATCTTCTCTCCAGTATCGATAACCGCTTCTTCATCGTCTACAAGGAGAATCGTCTCTGTACCGGTCAAGAGTTTTTGAGTCAGACGTGTTGTTCTTATCACATCCTTTTCCGAAGCAGGAAGATATATATCAAAGGCGGTTCCTTCACCTTTCTTACTGGAGACATCGATGATCCCTTGGTGATTTTTTATGATACCATAGGCCGAGGCTAATCCCAGCCCCGTGCCCCTTCCCATATCTTTGGTGGTAAAGAACGGATCGAAAACCCTTTGCATGGTCGCATGGTCCATACCAATCCCGGTGTCTATGACAGATATTTTTATGTATTTTCCGGCCTTTATATTAAACAGCCCGGTATGATATTCGTCGAGAATGATATTTTCTGTTTGAAGGAATAACTCCCCGCCGCCGGGCATGGCCTGCCAGGCATTCACATACAGGTTTAACAATACCTGATCTATCTGTCTCTGGTCTATCTCAACGGCCCAGATATTATCTTGATACTTTGTGTGAATCGTTATCTCCCTTTTGGTCCGGCCGAACATCTGGGAACTCTTCTTCATCACCTCGTTGATATCAGTTGGTTTCACATGATATTTTCCACCTCTGGCAAAACCTAAAAGTTGTTTTGTAAGCTCTGCCCCGTTTTTGATAAGTTGTTCAATATTTTTCAATTTATCATAGTGAGGAGAGTTTGAATCTGTATCTAAAAGTATGAGTGAAGTGTATCCTTGTATACCCATGAGCAGGTTGTTGAAGTCATGGGCAATACCCCCGGCCAGGGTTCCTATGGCCTCCATCTTCTGCCCTTGTTGTAACAGACCTTCCAATCTCTTTTGTTGGGTAATGTCTCGTAAATTCACTACACTTCTTACGGGGCTTCCATCAGCATCCAGTTGAACCGCTCCACTTATACTGACATCGAGAATATCCCCGTCCTTGGTATATCGCCGACTCTCTATGCCGGAGAAATTCTGTCTGTCCAGACCTTTATTGATCATCATTTGGGTCTCAGGCCAATTCTCATCAGGGACAAAAAAATCCATCTTCTTTCCAAGACACTCCTCAAACGTCCATCCGAAAACACAGTGAAAAGCAGGGTTAAAGTAAACAACTTTTCCTTTCATATCATAGACAATAACCGGATCAGGATTTGCCTCCAGAAATTTACCATACATCTCCTCATTTTCATGTTGGATTTGTTTTTTCACTATAGGGTTCTCCATTATATTATCTTCATCAATCGATTTTACGATTTCAATATGAATAATAGTCCATTACAGGACATTTTTTATGCCGATGCTGTTGAATGAAGAGAACAGACATACTGAGAAAGAAGCCCTCCCTCCCCTGGTGAGAGGGATTAAATGAGAAGGGGAACAGGCTTTATGATAAAAAGACAGAAATACCTTTACTGTTCAGCCGTTTTTCACCTCCACCTCACCTCCTTCATTAAGGGGGAGGAATTTTTGAAGATAAGAGTTTCTTAAAAAAAATGCGCTTCATTACAATAGTATTGATTCTTTTACAGGCTGAAAAGCAGTTTGCACATATACTGCCTGCCTGCGCAGATCCTCAAGACGAAACACCAAACAACCAAACACAAATAAAGTACATGCGAAAACTATACACCCGTGGGCAACCACAGCGTGACAGAAGTTCCTTTTCCGGATTCACTCTCTACCTTTATTCCCCCACCGTGCTGCCCCATGATCTGCTTTACTATGGGAAGACCAAGACCGAGTCCAAAGCTTCTTGTGCTGTAGAGGGATTCAAAGATCTTCTCCAATTGATCAGAAGGGATACCAAGACCGGTGTCTTTTATCAGAACTTCACATCTTTCCCCAAGCACTTGACTCTGTATAGTCAACCGACCTGCCTCCCCCCTTGCAGCTCGAGTACCCTTGTATTCCACTTTTTCCATTATGGCCTGGCAGGCATTATCGACAATATTCGTAACACATCGTCGGAAACGTTCCTTATCCATAAGAATATTCAAAGAGGAGTTCAGTGTCTTTGCGACCAGTATTCCCTCAGGTATGTTTTGATCAGAAATGACTTGGTCCAGCCATTCATCCATAGCCGTCCATTCCAGTTCAAGATCTCGTATTCGTGTGTAATCCATTAAGTCTTCAATGATCTTGTCACATCTGAGAATCCCCCTTTCAGCCCGTCCTATTGCCTCCTCAATACCGAGTCCCTTATCATGGGTACGCTGATTGATCAGATAGAGGGAGCTCCGTATCGTGCCCAAGGGATTTCGTATCTCATGACTGACTGTGGCCGTCAATTTTCCCAGAGTTGCAAGACGCTCCTTACGCACCAGTTCTTCCTGGGCCGCCTCGAGTTGACAGGTTTGGTCCCTTACCAAGTCCTGCAGATGATCACGATACCTTTTCAATTCTTCCTCAGCCTTTTTACGTTCGGTGATGTCGCGAATGATTACAAGATCAGCTGGTTTTCCGTCGTATGAAGTTATTCTGGCGTTGACCTCAATATGTATCTTACGGCCGTCTTTGTGCTTCAATGCAGATTCACTTATTGCAGCAATGTCTTCACCCGACATACGCTTTGTGTAGCGCTCAAAGGCATTGGGAACTTCATCAGGGTGGATGTGATCAGTAAACATGGTATTGATCATTTCTTCAACTGAATAGCCGACTATTTCCGCCATTTGCCTGTTGACATATTTGAATAATGTGTTTTGAATAATAACGATCCCATCATTGGCCTGCTCAACCAGGTTGCGATACTCTTCCTCACTCTTTCGAAGGGCCCTTTCCGCCTTCTTCATGTTGTCAACAAGTACGGCATTTTCAAGGGCCACAGCCGCATGGGACGTCAAAAGCCTCGCAAGCTCTATCTGTTCTTCTGTGAATATCGACTTAATAAGGCTATTGTGCAAATAGATGATTCCTACGATTTTCTTTTGCTGCATTATAGGTTGACAGAGAACGGATCGAAGCTTCAATTCTTGCACCTCATGATCATTGACAAAAGGCCCTTCTTCCATGGCATTGCCGAGAATCACAGTGTTCTGGGTTTGTTTTACATATCGCACAATGGCTCGGCTGAGTCCTCTTACATGTGCCAGTGCTTTTTTTGTCTGGACCATTTTTAGGTTTTTTTCCTTTGTCCCCTGAACACGCAGGATCAAATCATCACGATCAATTGTGAACAGATAGCTCTTTTGTGCCCCGAGGCCTTCCATCACCGATCGCATAATGGTCTTTAACAATTCATCCAAGTCCAGTTCCTGGGAAATTGCCCTTGCCGCCTTCATAAGGTACGCTGTATCCAACCTCTTTGAGAGGGGATATTTGTTGTGGTCTTGATCGTCTTCAGTTGGTATGTATTGTGTAAATTTTTCTTTTAGGAGGGAGAGTTTACTGTCTGCATGGCATCTTTCATAGAGATCAGCTGCTTCTTTAATATATGCTGAACCTGTTGAGTCACCTGCTGAAATCAGATACGTGCCCAACAGTTCGTTCGTGTGCCCCTCAAGGAGAGTGTACTCATTCTCATGAGAAATATTTATCGTATCAAGATAGAGGTCTTTTGCTTCTTTGAACCTGCCTTCGAATTTCTTGATTTCTGCACGAATTAAAGCATAATAGGGTCTGATGGCGGGGCCGAATTCGGACCACAGCTCAATCATTTCAAGAGGAGGTGACAGACTTTCAACGAGAGATTGCTTCACTGTTTCATCCTCTTCACTTTCAAGAAGACGGAGAGTGCTCAGCACATAATAAACATGCCATTCAAAATGCGATATATTCCCTTTTACATTGAGAGATTCACTGTAACTAAGATCTGAGGCGGCTTCTTTGTAACGACCAAGATAGTAATTGGCTGCCGCCCTGTGAACGTAATAGCTTCCCAGTAAAGCATAATTTTTGCTCTCCTCCCACTCTGCTGTCTTCTCATTGACTGTGGCCTTTTCTTTCAGATTTTTCATCGGCTCGACCCAGGTAGTAATTATTCCGTCAGCAAGGTCTCTGCTGAAAGGGAGGTTATATTCTCGAGAATATTGTAAACACTGGTTTACATAATCCTCAATTTTTCTCAGATCTTTGCCCTGTAATAGACCGGCCCAAATGCGTATGGAATATCCTTGCCCGGCACGATAGATATCACCTAGATTCTTGGAATTTTTGATGATGGTTTGACATTTTTCTATGACTTTGGGCAGAGATGATCTCCAGTGATCGCCTACCCATACCATGGCACTCATGGCCCGGGTTGTTCCTGCCGTATTAGGAAAACGATGAAATAATCTCTCCGCCTGATCCGCATACGTGAATCCTTGCCTGTAATTCTCCTGAAATAAGAGCTGAATGCTATAGGCTACAATCATATAGGTACACATATCATTCACACCTTTTGCCTGTTGTACGAGGTGTATTGACTGATAGACACCCAAAACAAAAGGATCTTGTATGCCGAGAAGATAGTATGAAGGAAGAATGAGATTATATAGTTTGAGTTCAATAATGATTCTCCTCTCTTCCAAAAGCGGCCTTTCGGCAATATTACTGATGTCTATATCCTGCTCTGCAACCTTCTTCCGGTACTCTTCCAGCTTTCTGCTCAGTTCCTCAGGATCATCGGGTATACCCTTGCCCAGGTAGACCAAAGCTTGGTTTGCCGTATCAATGGTCTTTCGGGAGTCTACGAGAGACACAAGTGCTGCGGCTTTCTCCATGAGACATTCGGCTCGGTCAATATCCGTTTCTGCTCTCTCAAGCAGGATATTCAGCAGTCTCTCTGATTCCTTCTGATTCCCCTGTGTTAATTCGCTCCTGGCAAGATCTTTATAGAGTACGAAGGCAAATTCATAGTCAATATTCCAGATATCTTCCGGTACGAGCTTCATGCTCTGCCTGAAGTATTTGTTGGCAGCTTCGAGGGCAAGAGAGTCTATGGCCTTGCAGCCCGAATGATAGTTGAACCTGGCATCTCGATAAAGAAGTTGTTTGTCAGGTGATGTGCCCCTCCCCCTGTTCATGTGTTCGGTCATCTCAAAGAGATGATCCAGAGTCTCCGGATCCATCTCTTCGGGGATGGTTCTCATGTATGCCTCAGCAATATGAGCATGCATGGCCCGACGTTTTTCTTTATCAATTGTGTTGTAAACAGCCTCTTGTACCCGATCATGGAAAAAATAAATACGTTCCCTGCCTTTTATCAATATCTCTTGCCTGAAAGCACTTGCAAGATCCTGATAAATGATTTCCAGGTCTTTGCCGGTTATCAGACTCAGGTCTTCAACCTTGAAACCTGTTCCGAGGCATGCAGCAATTTCCATCAGGTCCAGGGTTTTTTTAGGAAGATTTTTAATCTTGTATTCAAACAATGACACTGTTGATTCAGGGATATTTGTTTTTTCTATCCTTTCCTCATCCCAGTGCCATGTGCCGCCTTCTTCAAGAGAGAGAAGATTGCCTGCATGGAGCCAGGAGATACTCTCATTGATATAAAGGGGATTCCCTTTGGAAGCAGTATGTATGATTTGAGAAAGTCCTTTTGTCCGAGAAGGAGAACTATTGAGTGCATACGAAACCATCTCATTACAATGTATTGGTTTCAGGTTCCCAAGGTGCAGTTCTAAAAAACGATTTCCTCGCTCTCTGATCTTTTGAAGCAGATGAGTCAAAGGATGATCTTCGTCCACTTCATTATGGCGATAAGCGCCCAGGAGAAAAAGAAAGGGATGGTCTTCAGAATTTGCAAATATATTTTCTATAATGTCAAAAGTGGCTGAATCACACCACTGCAGGTCATCAATAAACAAAGTAAGAGGATGATCTTCTTTGGCCAGACAGGAGATAAACCGGGTCACTGTCCTATTAAATCTATTTCTGGCTCCTATGGGAGGCAGGGGGGGCACTTCCGGTTGAGGTCCAATGACATGTTCTAAATCCGGCACAAAATCAGTGATCAGCCTGCCGTTCGGCCCTAGGGCTTTGCTGATTGTATCTTCCCAATACTTTATCCTTTCGGTATCTTCGGAGAGATACGTATATATGAGATTACTGAAGGCCTGTGTCAGTGTGCTATAGGGGATATTCTTTTGATACTGGTTATACTTTCCTGAGGTGAAATACCCCCGACCCTTTACTATGGGTATCTGTAACTCCTGGATCAGACGGGTTTTGCCGATCCCCGGTAATCCTGAAACGATAGCGGTACGAAAGGAGCCGGAAACGGAATCGGCATGTTCTTGCAACAATAATTTCTTTTCTTTGTCCCGTCCTACCATGACGGAAGGAATATTTATGAAATTTGTATAATCTTTCATGCCTAAAGTGAATGGCTCAATCCCTCCTGTTTTAAGATACTTTTCCTCACAGACTCTCAGATCATGAAGCAACCCGGAGCTTGTTTTGTATCTCTTTTCAGGCTCTTTTTGCATCAGCCTGGACACAATGTCACTGAGGATCTCAGGGATTTCAGGGTTCACTTTACAGAGGGGTATTGGAAGCTCGGCCAGATGGGAGTGGATGATTTCCAGAGGATCCGTGGAGGAAAAGGGAGTTACTCCACTGAGGATTTCATAAAAGACAATACCCAGGGAATAAAAGTCTGTTGTGTAATCCACTCGTTGTTTGATACGTCCGGTTTGTTCAGGCGAAAGGTAGTTCAGAGTATTTTGTCTGAAATCATCATTATATATGAAATGACTTGTCTCTCTGATATCTATGACACGGACAAGGTCGATCAGTCTGATTTCCAGTGCATTGGGTGCAATCAGTATATTGTTTGGCTTAATCCCTCCATGGAGATACCCTTTATTGTGGATCTCACCAAGGATTTTGGTGATGGATGGGGCAATTCTGAAGAAATCTTTTTGAGAGAGTTTTTTTCGGGTTTTTCTCCAACAATGAAGGTCTATGCCATCAAAGTAACTCTGAACAAGGAGGGGGGAATCTTCGGAATTTGTATCCAGAGTGGGAATGATCACTCCAGGAACTTGAAGGTGTCCCAGGTAGTCTATCTGCTTATTGAGGGAGGAGGTGATGTTGCGGGATCTGATCCCCTTTTTTATCCTCTTTAATACAAGAGGCCGCTTGCCTTCACCTTGTTTGTTTACCTTGAAGACTTCAGCATAAATACTTTCTCCAAGTTTCTTTACTACTTTGTATCCCGATATATTATATGTCTCTTCCATGTTTTGCTCATCTCCTTTTTATCTAGCACCCATCCAGAAATGGTCTTTTTGCCCAATATCTGCGTTATGTTAAAAATAATCCTCGGAATATCAAACATATGCCTGCGGTTATTTTTTCGTATGCCTTGATATTGAATAAAAAATCCTCATTTCTGGATGGGCACTATCTAGGATTGATGACCTTGCTCGCAAAAAACGCTATGCTATTTTGTGAATGTTCGCAAGTAGCACCTATGCAAAACGTGGTTGTATTGAAAGAAGAACGAAAATCCTTATCAAGTCTTCTGTTTTCTGTAAAATATCAAATACCTATTTCCCCACTTGAAATGGAATGCATGCTCAGAAGGGATATGCAAACATTGATAAACGTAAATTTAGCCGGTATGTTATAC
>JAXHSZ010000016.1:0-4300 GCA_034190725.1 Thermodesulfobacteriota bacterium | reverse complement strand
CACCGGACCGGGGCGGCCGCTGGTGGCGATGAAGAACGCCCGCCGCAGCGTCGCCGCCAGCTCGGTGACGTCCTTGACCAGATGAAAACCTTCCGGAGGAAATGTTAATACGGGTGCTGGAGAAGGACTATGAGCCTGCCAAGTTCCCACATGCTGACATCGTGAAAAAATTGACTGACATTTCCAATAACAATAAATTGTCCAGGCACTTTCATCGGGACCCGATGACGGTCTGTACGGGATGCCATCATTACAGCCCTATAGAGTCTACAGGGCAGTTCCCGCGGTGCAGCACATGCCATACTCAGAGCACAGAACACCGGGGAGGAGACGCCCCCGGTCTTCTTGGTGCTTACCATAGACAATGCCTGGGTTGTCACAAGGAGATGAAGATCAAACCCCTGGACTGCACCGGATGTCACGCTGAAAAGACCCGTGTACAGGCTGAATCAAGAAAAAATTAGCCACCTTTCTCATCGAGGACCGAGGAAACGAAAAACATGGCAGTCAACAGACGAGATTTTCTCAAACAATTCGCAGGACTTGGAAGCTTCGCATTACTCGGTAAAAGTGCAAGCACTCATGCAGAACTCGTACTCGGTGGACATCAGGATCACCTGGGTGTACTCGTGGACACAACCCTTTGTGTCGGGTGTCGAAGCTGTGAAAGGGCCTGCAATGAAATAAACACAGACCTTCCCAGAAGGTCTCCCCAATGGTTTCAGGACAGCTCCGTATTAGAAAAGAGAAGAAGAATGTCAGCCGATTCCTATACTGTTGTGAATCGCTATAATGGGTCGGAAAAGCCGTATTTCGCTAAATTCCAATGCATGCATTGTATGGATCCTGCCTGTGTTTCAGCCTGTATTGTGGGTGCTCTCACAAAGGAGCCGAATGGAGTGGTACGGTATGATCCATGGAAGTGTATTGGATGCAGATATTGTATGGTCGCGTGTCCTTTCCAGATTCCCGCCTATGAATACGGAAACGCACTTACCCCCCAGGTCAGAAAGTGTACGTTTTGCTTTGAACAAAGGACATCCAAAGGAAAGATGCCTGCCTGTGTTGAGTCGTGCCCTATGGAAGTCATGACATTCGGAAAGAGAAGAGAATTAATTCAACTTGGAAAGAGGCGAATCAGGAAGAATCCTGGACGGTACATACCCCATATCTACGGTGAAAATGAAGTGGGTGGAACTGCTTGGCTCTACCTGTCAAGTCTGCCGTTTGGAAAAATGGATTTGCCCAAACTAGGATACATTTCGACTCCGAGTTATACGGAGCCGATACAACACGCCATATTCAAACATTTTATTCCACCGATTGCCCTGTTTTCCGTACTTGGTATATTAATGTGGTTCCTGAAACCGGTAGAGTCGGCATCCCGATCAGTCTCTGAAGAGGAAGGCGCTGAAAAATGAGTTCTCATGAAATCCCTGCCCCTGTGAAAAAGCCTTTTTTGACAACAGGCGTGAAAATCCTCATTGCCTGCATGATTACCGGACTGGGTTTCGGACTATACCGAATGATTTTCGGTCTGGAAGCTGCAACAAATCTCACTGATCAATATCCATGGGGACTCTGGATCGGGGTCGATGTGGCAAGCGGAGTTGCCTTGGCCGCAGGGGGGTTTACAACAGCCTTTTTGGCTCATATTTTTCATAGAGAACACTATCATGCCATCGTCAGGCCCGCACTTTTAACGGCCATGTTGGGATATACTTTTGTGGGTATCGGTTTGATGTTCGACCTTGGGAGGTGGTACAATATTTGGCATCCGGCACTTCCCATGATGTGGCAGGGGAATTCGGTGCTGTTTGAAGTCGGTATGTGTGTAATGATATACTTGACCGTATTGTACATAGAATTCATACCGGTTGTAACGGAACGATTTATGGGTAGAGTAAATCTCCCTGGAGTTTTCTCTCCTTTGAATGATTTTATTAACACTTTTCTCCGTACATTAGACAAGATCACAGGGAAAGTGATGTTTATTTTTATCATTGCCGGTGTTGTCTTGTCTTGTCTTCACCAGTCTTCTCTGGGCACACTGATGGTAATCGCTCCTTACAAGATGCACCCGCTGTATTGGTCTCTTCTTTCCCCCTTGTTCTTTCTTCTTTCAGCCATTGCCGTCGGATATCCCATGGTGATATTCGAGTCCATGATTGCATCAAAGTCATTTGGACGAAGGCCGGAAATGCATATCTTGTCACCCCTTGCCAAGATTACCCCTTTTGTATTGGGTGCCTATATTGCACTCAAAATCGGCGATATGATTTACAGAGGAACGTATGTTTATCTCTTAGAAGGGTCAATGCAGTCCTGGATGTTCTGGATAGAATTCGGCATTCTTACGGTCGTTCCCTGCATCATGTTTTCATCTTCACATGTGCGCAACTCCGCGGGCCTCTTGTTCAGTGCAGCAACCATGTATATAGTCGGTATTCTTCTCAATAGAGCTACAGTCTTTTTCATCGCATATCAACCCCCTTATGCAGAGAAAGTATACTTCCCCGCCATCGGTGAATTTGCAGTGACAATGGGTTTGATTGCAGCACTGATGCTTATCTACCGTGCCCTTGTCTCGATCCTGCCTGTCCTCCCGGCTCCCGAAAAAGAAGCTTGACATCTTCTTGCAAAAATAGTAAATATTATTCATCCATAAATGGTGAATAAAAAAACAATCTGCTCTGTCAGCCGAACAGGCGCAGAGTGGTTGGGCTGAGATTTTCACTTGAGAACAGATGAATTTCCACTCCGAAGAAAATCTCCTATCGTCCGATGTGTGTAACAATATCTCATTTCTGGATAAGATACAAGGCTCTACTGCTGAAGCCATCAATCACCCGAAAGGAGGAAGATGACGATGGGCAAGAAGATAATGGTTGTTGATGATGAGCCCGATATAATTACTTATGTGACTACACTCTTGGAAGAAAACGGATATGAGACTGATTCTGCTAAGGATGGTGTTGAGGGATTACAGAAGATAAAAGAAAACAAGCCTGATCTCATCTGCCTCGATATATTGATGCCTGAAAAGTCCGGCATAGGCCTATATAGAGAACTCAGAAAAGATGAAGAGCTGAAAGGCATCCCTGTGGTTATTGTGACAGGTTTCAAAGGAGAGGACAATCCTCTCATGGATTTCAAGGAGTTTCTTCACAAACGGTCCGTTCCCGGACCGGAAGGATACCTTGAAAAGCCGATAGACCGAGAAGAATTTCTAAAAACCATAAAAGAACAAATCAAATGACAATAAAAAGGGGCGATTCGTAAATCGCCCCTTTCTCCAAATAAATCCTCCCTATAGGATAATCCTTTTTACAATTCATCAGGCCATTCAATGTACGGTTCTTCTATATCAACCATTGCATTGACAATGAATTCAACTAATCCCGTATACGCAATACCGGCCTTATCCCATGCCTCATAGTGATTGAGAATCTCCCTGATAGCGCCCTTACAGTTGGAACATGGCGCGCATACCATCTTTCTGATATCTGGATCTATATCATTTTGAAAGGCTTCGAGGATCTGTTTGAATTTCATTCTACCGGAGATACGTGTTCTCCAGTCGGGGAAGTTCATGGAAGGCATGATGGCAAATCCACTCCCCCCTCCGCAGCAGTAGTTGGTGACTCCGTGGGGTTCCATCTCTCTGAACTGAGGACAGATTTTTTTGATGATGTTTCTCTGGGGTTGAACAACACCCATGAGCCGGGTGACGTTGCATGGATCATGCAATGTGACGGGAAAGTCATTCTTCTTAGGGTCCAGATTTAATTTGCCGTTGCACACGAGATCTTCAAGCAAGGTCAAACAGCTCTCTCTGGGGATGTTGATCTCTTCGTTGATAACTCGGTCGGCAATAACTGAAATGGCTTTGTGTGCATGACCGCATTCTCCGATAACTATCTTTTTCACTCCGAGGTTTTTCGCTATTTGCGCATGTCGGACGGCTACCCTGGAAAACTGGACGTCATCATACCATAATCCATAATTTACAGCATCATATCCCAATAGATCACTGGAGAGGGTCCAATTCAGACCTGCAGCCTCGAAAATTATGGCAAAAGCCATGGGATTTTCCGGCCATGCAAGATATTCGCCTGCATTGTGGATGAGGAGTATATCCGCACCCTCCTTGTCCATGGGGAATTTTATATCAAGCCCTGTCCTGTCTTTGATATCATCTTCCAGGAATTCTATCGTGTCTTTGAGCGCTATCGGTACCAACCCGGTGCTTGACCCATCCTTCAGATGTTTCATTGAACCCGATGCATGAATCTCCACA
>JAXHSZ010000159.1:0-19728 GCA_034190725.1 Thermodesulfobacteriota bacterium | reverse complement strand
CACTCTGCTGCGCATGGTTGCTTGAATATAAATTGCTCAATTTCAGTGAAACTTCAGTAATAATATTAATGACGATGCTTTTTTTAGGTCGTAGTTTCATTTGGCGTTGAACTTTAACTTTGAATTGGGCTAATGAAAAGCAATATTATAATGTTGGATTATAGCATGCGAAACGGACAAATGTTGCGATATAGCAGTATAACGCTCTTATTGTCGATTTAGACTGCGATTTTGCAATCTGTGCCCATCTAAAAATAAATAATCTTGACAATATGAAGAAATGCTAAAGTTAATTTGCGACTACTGCTGATATACTGAAATCCAGCAAAAGTAATGATTACATATGGTCTTACACACCTCATCACCTTCCCTTGGTGCCAAAAGCCATAGGGAGGATTTAAAGTGTTTGAGGGCATTATACCGATTTCTCTGAATTATAGCCGAATGTTGTGAATATACCGAAAATCATCCAGGAGTGAATGAAAAATGATCATTTTTATTCAGACACTAGGTAAGGTTACGGCAAGCGGTGAATTTGACTCACTGTGCAGGTGGAAAATTTTACGATAGCTCTCAAAAAAACTCAAGTATGATTCCTCCTATATCACAACACCACACTATTCACAAGGCAAATTGTGACGTCTTATTCTCCAATCATGGCCCTGAATTCATCCTCGGATATGATATTCACACCCAAAGTTCTTCCTTTATCAACCTTAGATCCGGGATCCTTCCCCATTACAATATAGCTGGTCTTACCGCTTACACTGGACACAGCCTTTCCGCCTAATTGTTCTACCTTTCTTTTGGCTTCATCCCTGGTAAAAAAACGTAATGTTCCGGTAAAGACAAATGTAGTACCTTCCAGTCCAGTCTCTTTTTGCGGTTCCACTTCAGGGTATTTCACTCCTGCCTGTTGTAACCTTTCAATCACCCTTAAATTGTCCCTTTGTTTGAAGAATGAGACGATACTCCTTGCCACTTCCGATCCCACCTCATGGATAGGGATGAGGACATCTTCACTTGCGTGAATAAGATCATCCATGTTTTTATAATGATCCGCCAGAACCTTGCTTATATGTTCACCCACATGTCGTATTCCCAAAGCATAGATGAGCCTCTCCAATGTTGTTTCTTTGCTCTTCTCAATAGCATTGAAGAGATTCTGAGCGGATTTCTCCGCCATTCTTTCCAGGCCGGAAATGTCTTCCCTGGAGAGAAAGTACAGGTCGGCCGCATCCTTCACTAATCGAGTATCGATCAGTTGAGAGACCAGTTTTTCCCCCAGTCCATCTATATTCATCGCCCTCTTGGATGCGAAATGTCTGACAGTCTCTTTCAGCTTTGCCGGACATGAAAGACCTAAACATCTGTGCACAACCTCACCTTCAGGTCTATACACATCCGCCCCACATTCCGGACATTGGACCGGCATGGTGAACTTCTTTTCGTTCCCTGCTCGCTTTGCTTCAATAACCTTGACCACTTCCGGAATCACGTCCCCTGCCCTTTGAATAACTACTGTATCCCCGACTCGAATGTCTTTCTTTTCAATCTCATCCAGATTGTGAAGTGTTGCCCGGCTGACCTCAACTCCCCCCAGTCGTACCGGTTCCATTATCGCCACAGGTGTTAATGCCCCTGTTCTTCCCACCTGCACAATAATATCGTTAATCTTCGTGGTCCCCTGTTTCGGCGGAAACTTGTAAGCAACAGCCCATCTTGGACTCCTTGAGACGGCTCCGAGACGGCCTTGCAAGCTCAGATCATTGACCTTTAAGACGATCCCATCGATTTCATACTCCAAATCATCCCGTGTTTCACTTATCTCACCATAATATTGGATCGTCTCTTCGATGCTTTTACATATTTGAATGGCCGGTATTATTTTAAGACCCCATTCTCTAAACGCTCTCAATGTTTCCCAATGCGTATCAAAAGATACCCCGGAAACCCTTCCCACCCCATGGCAGAATATACCAAGAGGCCTTTCTGCAGTGATCTGCGGATCCAACTGACGGAGAGACCCTGCTGCTGCATTTCTTGGGTTTGCAAAGAGAGGAAAGCCTTGTTCCTGTCTCTTTTTGTTGAGTTCTTGAAAATCATCAGTTCCCAGATACACCTCCCCTCTCACCTCTAACAATTCCGGAATCTGTCTTTCTTTATCAATGAGCCGTAAAGGAATCGATCGAATGGTTTTAACGTTCTGGGTAATATCTTCTCCAACAACACCATCTCCTCTGGTAGACCCAACGGCAAGCCTGCCATTTTCATAGACCAGCTCTACAGCTACGCCGTCCACTTTCGGTTCGCCGACATACTCAATATCTTCAGTCGTGCCCAGAAGTTTCTTCGTTCTCTGATCGAACTCCCTGACCTCATCTTCATCCATGGCATTTGCTAAGCTGAGCATGGGGAGAGAGTGATTCACCGTTCTGAATTCATCAAGAGGGGCCGCCCCTACCCTTTGAGTGGGAGAGTCCGGTGTAATCAACTCAGGAAATTCTTCTTCAAGTCTCTGTAACCGTCTCATCAAGTCATCGAACTCACCGTCGGATATTTCAGGATCATCAAGCACATAGTATCGATAATTGTGGGAGTTTATAGTATCCTTTAACTCACCGATTGCGGACTGAGCATCACTTCTGTTCATTGAATCACCTCATACAACCTGAATTATTAGCGTCCAATTTTATTACTACGGAATGTAAAGTTCAACGAAAATAATTACATTTTGGTTTCAGATCTTTTTTTCACTGCTGGCACCTTGAGGAATAAAGTGTAAACCGCCTTTGTGTCAATATGGGGGAAGCCTGAAAATCTTTACAATGCAGTGACAGCGAACATTATCTTGACACTCTGCCGTCTTCCGGTTATTCTCAAAGCTTCTGTAGGGCACAACTCTCCATTACAATAAAAGTAAACCAACAACATAATCTGTCAACGGAGGGCATATGGTAGAAAGACAGTATGTGATCGATGCAATCACAGTCAATGAATCCTGGCGGCTCTTTAAGATTCTTTCGGAGTTTGTGGATGGCTTCGAGACATTATCCGACTCACATCCCTGTGTCTCTATCTTCGGTTCGGCCAGGGTCTCACCAGGTGAAGAATACTATGAAAGGACGGTCGTTATTGCACGGAAATTGGCGGAAAACGGCTTCAACATCATTACCGGAGGTGGCCCGGGGCTTATGGAAGCGGCAAATAAAGGGGCCAATGAGGGAGGCGCGAAATCAATCGGCCTGAACATTCAATTGCCTATGGAGCAAGAATACAACCCGTACTCAAACGTGAGGTTGGATTTCAAGTATTTCTTTGTTCGGAAGGTCATGTTCATTAAGTATGCTCAGGCTTATATTGGCATGCCCGGAGGTCTGGGAACTCTGGACGAAATCTTTGAGGCCTTGACCCTCATTCAAACGGAACGGATCAGGCCTTTCCCGGTCATTCTTGTGGGGTCGGATTATTGGAATGGTTTATGGGAGTGGATTAAAAAAGAGCTGTTGGGGCGAGGCATGATCTCCCCGGAGGACATGGACCTGGTCACAATACTGGATGATCCTGATGCTGTTGTAAAGACCATAAAACGATTCGTAGTGGTTTGAGTATTTCTTGGGATCTTGATAATATGAATATTTTCGACCTGTGCGGTTAAGCAAAGCTGCGGCAAAGCGCCGGCTAATTGGCTAACCGCACAGGTTGAATATTTTAGATGACACATGGGGGAAGTAAAAATATGAAAATAACATGTTTAGGGGCAGCAGGAACGGTAACCGGCTCAAGTTTTCTCATTGAGGCGGAGGGTGTCCGAATAATGGTGGACTGTGGAATGTTTCAAGGGTCCAGACAACTTGAAGATCGAAATTATCTGGACTTCCCATATGATCCCACAACGATAACCCATCTCTTATTAACCCATGCTCATATTGACCACAGTGGCTTGATTCCTAAGCTCGTAAAGAATGGCTTTTCAGGTATGATATTATGCACACCTGCAACAGCAGATTTATGCAGGATCATGCTGGCAGACAGCGCCTATATTCAAGAGATGGAAGCAGAGTGGCGAAATCGAAAAAAGAAACGAGCAGGTCGAATCCGTCTTATAGAACCCCTTTATAGTAGGGAAGATGCAGAGGCAACTTTAGAATATCTTCATCCACTCAATTATGGAAACGATATGATCATTTCTCCGGCAGTGCGAGCGAGATTCAATGATGCCGGTCATATACTGGGCTCCGCCATTATTGAGCTTTGGATCAAGGAGAAAGATCGTGAGACCAAACTCGTGTTCTCAGGTGACCTGGGGAGTACACATCAGCCGATCATTAAGGATCCCACATATATTCGAGAAGCCGATGTTGTTCTTATTGAGTCAACATACGGGAATCGCATTCATAAATCAAAAGAGAACACGTATGAAGAACTGAGAGATGTGATTGTAGCTGCACATCAAGACGGCGGGAATGTAGTGATACCGGCCTTTGCAGTGGAGCGCACTCAAGAAGTGCTCTATATAGTCAATGAACTTCGCAGTGAAAATCAGATCCCCCATATGGATGTCTACGTTGATAGCCCGCTTGCCATCTCAGCCACAGAAATCTTCCTGGATCATCCGGAATGCTTCGATAAAGAGACAATGGAGAAGCTCCGTTCAGGGAACCATCCCATAGATTTTCCGGGGATGCATTTCACTCGGTCACCAGAAGAATCAATGCAATTGAATGAGATTGAAAAAGGTGCCATCATCATTGCAGCCAGCGGAATGGGTCACGCTGGACGCATCAAACACCACCTTCGCCATAATCTATGGCGTCCTCAGGCACATGTGGTCTTTGTTGGGTACCAGGCCCAGGGCACAACAGGACGTCTCATTGTGGACGGTGCAAAACGAGTGAAAATCTTTGGTGAGGAAGTGACTGTAGCGGCCAAAGTTCATACCATCGGCGGTTTTTCAGCTCATGCAGACAGGGACAACTTATTGAAGTGGCTGGATTTCTTCGACCCGAAACCAGCGGTCACAATCATCGTTCATGGCGAGTCAAATTCTTCAATGGCCTTTGCAGATCATATCAAGGAAAAACTCAACATCACCTCCATTATACCCCAACTCGGGGAGCAGATTGATATTGATATGGCCCTCGGGGAATTTAAAGAAGAAGGGATTGTGGTTCCACAACTGGAATTCGATACGGAACTCGACCGAACCTGGGAGGAACTGGACGATATCATCGATCGAGTTGGTGATATGGAAGATATTCCTGACTTTCAAGCACGTGAAAACCTCGCTCCAAAACTGCGAGAGATCAATGAAAGGTTGAATGAAATAAGGGATTATTTATCAGGAATGGAGACCCGGGCCTAGAATTCGTATCTCCTGTTCTATTTATTGAAAATGAGAGGCCAATTATGCTGGAGGAGAAGGAGTTACAGGACTTTCAGATTCTAAATAATGTCTATCCAGAAATGAGATATTTTTTACAAGGTCGAGGAAGACGAAGATTTTGACTGCAGGAATACATCTGAATGTCTAACACATCTCCTGTAGGGGCAATTCATGAATTGCCCCTACATATGTCATGTGAACACAAAACCATTTTCGGGCATGCGCAGAAACTATGAAATCGAAAATAAATAACTCATCGTTTTCGCATCTCATCTTCATGATATTATCCTTGAAAATCACGTTGCCATACCTGAAACCTGAAAGAAGTGAGCCCTATTAAGAGAGTGCAACCGGCACACAAAAATAATACCTGAAATCCCACCAATTGTCCGATATAGCCCAACACGATGGAACCAATAAAAGCACCTGCATCTATGCCACCTGTAAAGACACCGTTTATCTTTCCACGGATATGTATGGGTTGGTTGCGTATGACCAATGCATTAAGGCATGGAAAGAGGAATCCATGTCCGCTTCCCGATAGAAGGCCCGAAATCACCAGAACCGCACTCCCTCCGAGAAACATCAAAATTAAAAGGCCTCCACCTGTCAATGCCACAGCATAGGGAATTATTCGTGCCTCCCCGATCCTGTCCGCCAACCGCCCTCCAAAAAGCCTCGTAAAGACAGCTGCCGCAGAGTAGAATATGTAATAAATGGAGATAAAAGAAAGGTTCTGTTCCTTTGCAAATGGTGCTACAAAGTTACTGGAAGCTGATAAGCCGAATCCAAACAAGAAAGCAAGTAAGGCAACTGCCAGTACTTTTTTCTTTTTCAAAACCGAGAAGAAGGACTCAGACGACTCATGGGAGACACGTCTGAAGGTCTCAGGGAGCAACAACTGCAATAAAAATCCGATTGTTCCCATACCTGCAGCCGTGAGAAAAAATGTCGAAAAACCAAAATGTAGAATTATTGTTTCGGCAATAATCGGCCCCACAGCTAATCCTGTAAGCCCCGTGATTCCAAACATCCCTATCCCTTCATTTAATCGTTTCTCCGGGGTAATGTCGGCAATATAGGTGAATGTAGCCGTAAAACAGATAGCCAATCCAACACCGTGGAGAATTCGAATGAGAATAAGAGGAATATAAAAACTGGACAGGTCTCCCCGAAAAAGAAGATACACAAGGGGCAACACACTCATGAAACAGCACCCGATGGAGTAGCTTCTCTTTCGTCCGATTTGATCAACCATGCTGGAAATCCACGGGCGACAAAGAACAGAAGAAAGGGCAAAGAAGCCCATGATGATGCCTATATCCGACTTGGATCCTCCATGATCAATGACAAACAAAGGAAAGAGAAAAAACGTGCTAAAACTCGATACAGTAAAGAGGTTGGCAATGGACATGGTAATGTATGACCGGCTGTAAAGCATTTGATCTTTTATTGAACTCTCGTCTCCTTGAATCATACCATAGGATTCGAGGGATCTTTTATCTTTTGTCATTGTTGATATCGTCTCAGTTCCAGTTTGTATGAATTTAAAACAAGTCTTAAAAACCACCAGATGGATGAAAGGATAAAATCAATAGAGCCGTTCACGGATTCGAGGATCACAGGTTTCAGGTGTTTGGTTTCAGGTTTCAGATTCGAGAAAGAACATAGTGACAACGAAGAGCTGTGTGTATGGAGAGGCATCTGAAATCGAAAAAAAGCTATGATGCTTGAGCGAAGAGTGCATTTCCAGTCCTACTCTCTTCTGATACCTGAAACCTGAAACCAAGGTTGGAGTATCTGTGATGGTACATCTTCACCACACAAGACCATCAGTAATAAGACATGTGAATGATTAAAAGTCAATGTAGTATAGAAAGGTGGGGATGGAGTGTCAAGGAAGAATGGTTTTAGTACAGACACTCAGAGAGAAGTCGTTACATTCTTACTGAAGCGATTTCAACCGCAATAAAATACCTAAACAGGTAAAGGACAAATCCGCCTCTACACAAGAAATTTATGTAATATTTTAGCTTTTGAAAAGAGTCGCTTCAACTGTGGTCAAATTTTAATGCGTGTATTGTCTGAGCGTCTTAGTGAGTTCTACACGGATTAAAATTTGACCACAGTTGAAGCTTGTTGACAGCTTTCTATTTCATAGCACTCAATGAATACATTCATTTTGAAGGAGTAAAGATCATTCAAGCTTTACTCAAGAGTTCCTGAAGCTCCTTAATGATGGAGATTTTTGTCTCTGCCGGCACTTCATCTTCAAATATGAACTCCAATAAAAAAATCAACTTGTAATCAACAGCCGATGTCTCATATTTTTGAAAGGAAGTAACCTTGATATCCTTGAGTTTTTCGTAATCATCCCTTTCCATCAACCCGGCTTTCTTTATTATCAGATTGATTGCCTCTTTTGCATCGCTGGCGTTCTCCAGAACGATTTCAACACCTTCCAATTTCTTAACAGTCTTGACGATCTTTTCTGTTTCAACTTTTATCTTCATTTCAATACCCAGCCACTTTCCATCAGAAAAGCGCCCATCGTAATCCAACTCCATTGATTATTCATTTGGTCTTTTCTGCATCCAACATCTCTGTACTCACTTCAATTCTCTCTTTTGTAAGTTCATCCCGAGTGATAATCCCCTTCTTCTCCAACAGACTGACAAGAGCCTCCAGAGTAAGCATATCCGATACCACGATCTCTTCAAAGGAAACCACTTCTTCCGCTTCTGTCTTTTCTACCATACATCACCTCATTTAATATGGAAATAAAAACACCACATTCCTATTTATCCACATCCCGGTTGCCACAGAACTTCAAATTCCTTTATGCGGCTTTCATGAATTATTTTCATGTCTTATGACATGGAATCAAAGGGATCAATCAATCCTTCAACTCAAGGATCGATACAATATGTTCTTTGTTTACAATCTCAACCTGATCTCGCGACTCCACAGGTATAAACCGTGGCTGTCCGTTTACAAAATCAGACACCCTTTCACTCGACAGTATAAATATGTTGCCTGAAATAGTCCTGCCATCGGTTGTCCTTATGGTGACTGCCCGTGCCACCTTCTCTATTTTAGCTCCCTCAGCCATAATACATCTCCTGATAATCCTAGTATCCCGTTTAATAAAACGTGCAGTGAAAAATCGTAATTTGAAATAGTACTGTATTTCATCCGTTTTGAAGCAGCATTGAAATCCGAAATTCGAATATCGAAGCACGAAACACATTCAAATGACATAAATGAAAAACGACTGTACAATATCGAACTTGTTTTGAATTTTGGGCATTTGAATTTTGATATTGTTTCGGATTTTGGATTTCGATATTCGAATCTTCACTACAGTTGATGCGTTTCATCAACATGTCAAATGCCAAAATCGTGCACAGAACTTTTGATAAATCACACTAGAACTTTTATTGCTTCATAGCGATCTTAACTCATAACACTATAATTTACAGGTAATTTCCAACCATGTCAAGAACTTCTCAATAATTGTCATTCACCTTGACATTGTCTTGGGCATATGATGTTTCTGATTGATTTGCCGGGATCAATAGTATATCCTTATAGAGATCGAAAGAAAGAGAGATACGCGTGGATATATACCATGTTACAATCTTTTTTCATCAAAGAAAAGAGTCTCCTTTCTTCATATGGCATTTCACTGCAGAAGTTCAACCAGTGTGATTACTTGATTTCACTGCATAAGTCGAGAACTTTAATTTATTTTTGCACAGATATCAGGGAACAATATGGGAATACCACTGCTCAATAACATTGTCATTATCTTCGGGTTGTCCATTTTCGTCCTCTTTGTATGCAATCGACTTCGTGTGCCGCCGATTATAGGATTCTTCCTTACAGGCATCTTTGTCGGGCCATACGGACTTGGTCTGGTGAAGGTGGTTCATGAAGTTGAGATTTTGGCTGAAATCGGTGTTGTGTTGTTGCTCTTTGCCATTGGAATCGAGTTCTCCCTTGAAAGATTACTGCAAATAAAAAAATCAGTGCTCATGGGGGGATCTCTTCAGGTGTTGCTCACTTTTTTAGCCACTGCATTCATAGTGAGGTTTCTTGGCCAGGCCTATGGTAATGCGGTTTTCATCGGATTTCTCGTGGCCCTCAGCAGTACGGCCATTGTTCTCAGATTAATCCAGGAGCGAGCAGAAGTTGACAGCCCTCACGGGCGAACAATCCTTGGCATTTTGATCTTCCAGGATATCATTGTTATCCCAATGATGTTGATCACTCCATTACTTGTGGGGGCAGAAGGAAAATTGGGAAGTTCCTTCCTCATTATGGCAGCAAAAGGAATAAGCATCATCCTGCTGGTGATTGTCACTACAAAATGGATTGCACCTTGGGTGCTCTTCCAGATCGCAAGAACACGCAATCAAGAAATTTTTCTATTAAGCATAGTCGTGATATGTTTCGGTGTTGCATGGTTGTCTTTTAAAGCGGGGCTTTCCCTTGCTCTGGGTGCCTTTTTAGCAGGATTAATCATTTCCGAGACTGAATACAGTCATCAGGCACTTGGGAATATTCTCCCTTTTCGTGATGTATTCACAACCTTCTTTTTCATATCAATAGGCATGATGCTTGATGTGGGTTTTGTCTTTCAAAAACCTGTAATTATCCTGATATCCGCTCTCAGTGTATTGGTTGTGAAAACCTTTATTGCGGGACTTGTTACGATCTTACTGGGGCTTCCACTTCGTACGGGGATCTTAGTCGGTCTTGCACTCAGCCAGATCGGTGAATTTTCTTTTATCTTGTCGAGAGCCGGTATTCAACATGGATTGCTCAGTGAAAATATCTATCAGATGTTTCTGGCTGTCTCTGTTCTTACTATGGCGGCAACACCATTCATTCTGATGCTTTCACCCCGTATCGCAGATATGATCTTACGGCTACCGATGCCGAAAAGGATTATCTCAGGGATTCATCCTGTGACGGACATTGATGTTGAAGATAAAGCAAACCACCTTGTGATCATCGGCTTCGGAGTGAATGGGAGAAATGTGGCACGTGCAGCAAAAATAGCCGGCATCCCCTATACGATCATTGAAATGAATCCTGAAACGGTACAAAGGGAAAAAGCAAAGGGGGAACCAATTCATTATGGGGATGCAACCTGGGAGGCAGTACTCCACATCGTAAACATCCAGGAAGTGAGAATTGTGGTAATTGCAATTAACGATCCAACGGCAACCCGCAGAATTACCGAAGTTATTCGAAGGATCACCCCAAAAGCCCATTTAATCGTACGAACTCGTTATCTCCAAGAGATGAAGCCCCTCTACGAATTAGGGGCGGACGATGTCATCCCTGAAGAATTTGAGACATCAGTAGAGATATTCACTCGAGTTCTGATGAAATATCTTATTCCCAGAGATGAAATCGAAAGGTTGATCACCGAAGTTCGAGCAGACGGTTACGAGATGTTTCGAAGCCTTTCTCAAAGATCCCACTCCTTTTCTGATTTAAAACAATATATGCATGATGTGGATATCAGCACCATCAGGATATCCGAAGAATCACAACTCATTGGAAAAACACTCGCCCAGACGGAGTTAAGAAGCCGTTGCGGCGTTTCTGTGGTTGCAATACAACGTGATTCACAGATACTCTCCAATCCAGGGGCAGATGTGATCATCCGGTTGGGGGATGTGCTTTTTGTCCTTGGATCTTTTGAAAACATATCGGAAGCTTTTTGTATGCTTTCACACCCATCCGAAAGGAGTGAAGGGCCATGAATCCGTTGTTAATGTCAACTGTTGTGTCTTCTATTCTCGGTCTCAAACGCACGTGCCCAAAATGCAAGAAAGATCAGGTTGTTCCCAGCAGCAAAAGAAAGAAAACTGTTCGCTGTAAATTCTGCGGCGACAATATCCCCCCACGGAAAGATAAATGAGGATCACTCATAACAACTCGCTTGGTGCTCTTCTATAAATGGCTATTTTTCACAATCTCTGTGTCAAAGTCAGATGTAAGGGCACATTGCAATGTGCCCCTCTATGCCCTCTGTATTTCTGCGACTAAAATCTTCGTCTTCCTTGATCTTACAAAAAATATTTCATTTCTGGATGGACACTATGAAAAACATACGTTGCTGATTTTAGGTTAATCTTGTCCGTTATTGAAGCTGTTGATCTTTTTTTCCATAAAACTCAATAGCAAAAAAACTAGATTTTTTTTTCGAGTTGTGTATTATTGATATGAGATGAAAAGTACTGATTTGTGAATCAATATTTATAAGTCCTCGATATGTAGGGGGAATAATGAGGCGCCTCTTTTCTTGCACTCCGTATCAATCGGATTAAAGACAGAGGCGCTTTTTGTTTAAAGGTATTATGAATACCTATCACAACACCAGAATAAAAAAGTATACAAATAATGAAGAGTTGAATTGTTCAACAGGGGAAGCATTGTAATGTTGAATCAAAAAGAGATAAAAAACAATAAAAAACACAAGGATGCTCTAAAAATAAAGCCTGATAAAAAGGAAAAAAAAGAGTACTCCAGATATTACGGCAAAAAAAGCCGCTGATTTTCACATTGTCAGTATGGGTGCTTCCGCAGGTGGTTTGGATGCATTTGAAAGGTTTTTTCGAAACATGCCTGATAATTCAGGAATGGGATTCGTCCTCGTACCCCATCTGGACCCCTCACATACAAGCATGATGCCGGAGCTGATACAGAAAAGCTCAAAGATGGAGGTCGTGCAGATCAGTGAAGGAATTGAAGTGAAACCGAACACTGTGTATATTGTTCCTCCTAATAGTAACCTTGGTATTCTGAACGGCACCCTTCAACTGCTGGAACCCTCAACAACGTCCAGGTTCAGAATGCCGATAGATTATTTTTTCAGATGTCTGGCGGAAGATCAGGGTGACAAAGCTGTCTGTATTATTTTATCCGGGATGGGATCAGACGGCACACTGGGTATGCGGGCCATTAAGGGGGAGCTGGGGATGAGCATGGCCCAGACTATTGATTCCGCAAAATACTGCAGTATGCCAAGCAGCGCCATTAAGACAGGTCTTGTGGACTACATACTCCCCCCGGAAAAGATGCCTGGGCAATTGATCAAATATGCTCAAAATAGACACCCAAACAGGACAACCTCAAAACTCCCGAGTGATGAAAGAACTGCCCATGACTCTCTGCAGAAGATCCTCATTCTGCTTCGAACGAAAACGGGGCACGATTTTTCCGGCTACAAACCAAATACCATCCTCCGTCGCATTGAAAGAAGGATGAATATCCACCAAATTGAGAAGATACAAACCTATGTCCGTTTTCTTCAAGAAAATACCGTTGAAGGAGAGTCCCTTTTCAAAGAGCTTCTAATCGGCGTGACCAGTTTTTTCAGGGACAGGGAAGCCTTTAAAGTATTGGGGGAGAAAGCATTACCCCCTATTCTTGAAGACAAACCCAGAGACTCTATTATCCGAGCATGGGTTCCGGGATGTTCCAGTGGCGAAGAGGCATACTCAATAGCCATCTTGCTTCGCGAGTGCATGGAAAAGCTCAATAATCATACTCGCGTCCAAATTTTCGCGACAGATATTGATGAAAATGCAATTGACACGGCCCGAACCGGTGTTTACCCGGCAAGCATTTCCATTGATATTGATGAACATCGGTTGAGACGTTTTTTTATATCAGAAGACGGCAATATCTATAGGATCAAGAAGGACATCAGAGAAATGCTGATCTTTGCACCTCAAGACATCATCAAAGACCCTCCGTTCACCAAGCTGGATCTTATCTGCTGCAGGAATTTACTGATTTACTTTGAATCTGAAATACAGAAAAAACTGCTGCCCTTATTTCATTACAGTTTAAACCCAGGTGGAATCCTCTTCCTTGGTTCTTCTGAGACCATAGGTGGATTCACACACCATTTCTCTCCCGTTGATCGGAAGTGGAAGATATACAGACACAAAAACACGATCTCTTCAACTCCGATTTTTATTGAATCACCAGTAAAACAGCCATTGGAGAGGATTCAACGTACCGAAGAACAGACATTCACGGACTTCAATATAAAACGATTCGCTGAAAAGTTGTTGCTGCAACACTGTGTTCCCCCTTCTGTGATTATAAATGAAAAGGGTGACATCCTGTATATTCATGGTCGAACCGGTAAATACTTTGAACCCGCTCCTGGGGAGGCAAGGTTGAACATCTATGAAATGGCACGGGAAGGCCTGAAACAGGAGCTGCCCTTGGCGATTCGCAAGGCCGGTTCTCAGAAAACGGAGGTAACCAGGAAGGGGATACAGGTCGATTACAATGGTGGCATGCAGCCCGTGAATATAACCGTAAGACCAATGGACAAATCCGATTACTTTTCGGGATTGTTTCTGATTGTATTTGAGGATGTGTCGGATGGGAGCCATAAGGTGCATTCCGGGAAGAAGAGTCCTTCCAAGAAGAAAGCAGATGAAAGAATCGAAGTACTAAAAGCAGAATTACAGCAAACACGAGAGAACCTTCAGACCACGATTGAGGAGATGGAAACAACCAATGAAGAGCTCAACTCAACCAATGAAGAATTGCAATCTACAAATGAGGAACTTCAAAGCACAAATGAAGAACTGGAAACATCAAAAGAGGAGCAGCAGTCTTTGAATGAAGAACTTGCAACAGTCAACGCTGAACTGCAGATGAAAATCGAGGAACTGACACTGTCCAATAACGATATGAAGAATCTTTTGGACAGTATTGACCTCCCTACGGTCTTTTTAGACAATGATCTTTGCATAAAACGTTTTACCTCTCATGCAAACAAGGTGATCAACCTCATCCCTTCGGATATTGGAAGGTATATCAGTGATATCACAACCAAATTAAGATATGATCATTTGGTTCAAGATGCAAAGGCCGTGCTGGGAGACCTCGTCTTCAGGGAGAGGGAGGTAGAAGGTAATGACGGAACGTGGTATTTATTAAGGATATTACCGTATCGTACAATGGAAAATGTGATAGAGGGCGTTGTGGCGATCTTTCATGACATCACCGAACATAAAAAAGGGAAGATAGCTCGCAGATTGGCAGTAGTAGTCCAGGATTCCAACGATGCAATCACAATTCAGGATTTTGACGGAAATATCAAAGCATGGAACAGAGGTGCGCAGGAGATGTACGGGTATAGTGAAGAGGAAGCCCTTTCAATGAATATCCGCGAAATGATCCCAGAGGAAGAGGCTGAAGAGGCATTGAAAATGGTTGCGGCCATACAAAAAGGAAATAACGTCAAGTCTTTTAAGACAAGACGCAGGGCAAAGGATGGCACAATACTGGATGTATGGGTTACCGTTACAAAACTCGTCGATGATCAAGGCAGACCCATTGAGCTGGCAACAACGGAAAGGGATCTGCAATGGCTTTCTCAAGAGGCATGAACCCCCACAAATGACCATCTTACCAATTGATTTGAATCCATTCGAATGAATGAGGGGGGATTTTTTCAACTTCAATGGGAGAGATGCGCCATGAAAAAAATGAATGGCCAATCATTTCAACAGGAACTGAGAAAAAAGGCCGAAGCAGTTTTACAAATGAATCCTTCCGTCGTCCGTCAGATACACTCCAAGGACGTACAGAACATGATTGAGGATCTTCAAATCCACCAGGTTGAGCTTGAACTCCAAAACGAGGAGTTGCGACGAGCGCAACTTGAACTCGAAAAGGAGCGTGACAGGTATTCCGAACTCTACGACTACTCTCCTGTTGGTTATTTTACGATAAGTGATAAGGGAATGATTCTGGAGGTAAATTTAACAGGAGCCGACATGGTGGGTAAGGAACGAGGATTCTTGATCGGGAGACCATTTTCTCAGTTCATTCACAGAGATTATCAAGATGTTTTTTATTTACATAATCAGGAACTTTTTAAAACAAAGACTCGACAGAGATGTGAACTCAGACTCCGGAGAGTGGACGGTTCTGAATTCTATGTTCAACTGGAAAGCATTGTTGCACCGGATCTTGAAGATCATGCCAATCATATGCGGGCAGCAGTAAGCAATATACATGAACGCAAGATGGTGGAGGCGACACTGAAAAGGAGTGAGGAAAGGTACCAGAACCTCTATGACAATGCCCCTGACATCTATTTCACTGTGGCACAGGATGGAACCATACTGACCATCAATGGGTTCGGAGCGGATTATATGGGATATTCCAGGGATGAATTGCCAGGAAGACCTGTTTGGAGCATTGTACATAAGGTCCATATTAAGGCAGTTCAAAAGCAGGTTTCAGATGTGTTTCATAACAGACAACAGACGAAGGAATTATTATTTCATATTGTGCGAAGAGACAACTCACTTTTATGGGTGCATGGACGAACCTATTTGATGATTAATGAAAGTGGCTCTCCTGATGAACTTCTGTTAATTTGCAGAGACCTCACCGAGCAGAAGGCCGCAGAGGAAGAGCGAATGAAGGTAGAGAGGCAACTGCAAGAGATTCACAAGATGGAAACAATAACAACACTGGCAGGAGGCATTGCCCACGAATTCAATAATGCCCTGTGTGGAATCACCGGTAATATAGATCTGCTTGAAATGAAGTTCCCTCAAGATCAAAATATTCGTGAATACATGGAAAGCATGAAGGCTTCCACTCTTCGCATGTCCGAACTTACAAGCCAATTGTTGGCATACGCCCGTGGGGGAAAGTATCAGCCAAAGAATGTATCAATGAATGACATTGTGATAGACACATTGCCCCTCATAAAGAGGAATATGGATTCGGCCATTCGATTCGACACCGTGCTTGCCAAAGATATTCCCAATATCAACGCCGATCTCATGCAGATGCAAATGGCCCTTTCCGCAATCTTGAGCAATGCATCTGAATCTATTGTGGGCCAAGGCCGCATCCGTATTGTCACAAGCAGGGAAGAAGCTGATGAGGCATTTGTGAAACATCATCACAGCTTGTCACCCGGTCTCTATGCCTGCCTCACGATTGAGGACAATGGAAGAGGGATGAATGAAGAGACACGAAACAGGATATTTGAGCCCTTTTTTTCAACAAAGTTTGAAGGCCGGGGGCTTGGAATGGCATCTGTCTATGGGATTGTGAAGAATCATAACGGATGGATCTCTGTATATTCTGAGGCAAGGAAAGGCACGGCTATCAGGATATATCTTCCAGCAATTGATGCAGTGATAAAGGAGGTGAAAAGGGGCGAAACGGGAATGACCTGTGCTCGTGCAGGAACCGTCCTTGTGATTGAAGATGAAGAGATGGTCATGGAAGTGAGTCGGGAGATGCTGAAAGTGCTTGGCCACCGCGTCCTTGAGGCACGGACAGGAAGGGAAGCAATAGATATGATTCTCAATTTTGATGGTGAGATTGACCTGGCTCTGCTGGACATAAAGCTGCCTGATATGGACGGTGGCGAGATTTACCCTCTCATCAAAGAGGCCAGACCTGACATGAAAGTCCTTGTGTGCAGCGGGTATTCACTTGACAACCCAATTGAAGAGCTTCTCATTTCAGGAGTACAAGGATTTATTCAGAAACCGTTTTCTTTTATAACTCTCAATGAAAAGTTAAATGAGGTCTTGTAGTCATATGGAAATACCCAAATCCCTCCCATGCGAAAGGGACGTTGCCCAGTATTTTCATTTAACCCTTCCTCACCCTTTTCCTCCGATTGTATAACCTCCCACAAAGGCTTATTTCCCCATTGTCGCTTTGATTCTTTTAATTTCTGTTGACGTATGTACATTTTTTATATATAACACATCATTAAGTTAAAATCGGATGAAAATAAGATCAAAGTGAACACACAAAAGCATAGTGTCGTTTTTATAATGTCCCTGAAATTTTCAATGGACCTCTTATCATTCACTATTAATGATAAGATTGACTACGGTGAAGATCGTTATATTGACATCGGATTTCTACGAGACATATTCTTGCTCATAAAGAATATGATCGTATCATTTTAACGCTATAAATAGTGTCCGAGCATCTGAGTGCATTCGATAGATACATCAATTTATCACATACTCTGATAAGGCAGGATGCGAAACCATCCACTCCTGAGTCGAATGCCTCTGCCATTAGTGAATCAGGGAATGAAATGATTCTGTGAGGAAATGTTCCTAGACTTTTTTAAGAGGTGAGGTCTTCATTTATTAACGGCTTTCATTCATTGAAAAGGAGGGGCCTATGTACCGAAATATCTTTAATGTTATGTGTATCACAGCAATCATTCTGTTCACGATATCACCTGCCCGGGCTATAACCTATGGGGAGCCTGATACGGAGAACATGTTCAGCAATGTTGGATCGATGATCATCCAACTGCCTGATGGTGAGTATATGCCGTTTTGCTCGGGGACACTGATCGATGATGATATTGTTCTCACAGCCGGCCATTGCATTCAGCCGCTTATCAACAGCGGCATTACAGATCTTTGGGTAACCTTTGACCCTGTGATCAGTAGTGAGTCTTCTTTAATACCAGCCACATACGTCATTAATTCCGATTACAGCCAACGGCAAAATGATCCCGGTGATATCGGCGTTTTGATCCTGGACTCCCCTGCGAGCAATTTCTTTCCTGGAATTACTCCTGCGGAACTCCCGACTCTGGAACTGCTCGATGAACTCGTCATACAGAACGGTCTCCATGGAACCACATTCATCTGTGTTGGATATGGTCTGCAAGAACCCTCTTTCGGCGGAGGGCCGCCGACCTTCGGACCCAGCGGTGAGCGACGGTTTTCATATTCTGAATTCCGTGCTCTGAACAAGGCATTTATCCGGCTCTCACAGAATCCCGCCACAGACGATGGAGGAACATGTTACGGTGATTCCGGCGGCCCCATTTTCCTTGATGTGGACGGTCCACTTATTCTTGTGGCGCTTACAGTCACAGGTGATACAATGTGCCGGGCAACGAATGTGGATTACCGCACTGATATTGAATCGGCCCGTTCATTTCTTGCGGACTTCGTTGACCTTCCATAATAGGGTCGATGCATCTGCATATTTCGACAGAATTGGAACGTATATGTGCTAAAGGATAGGGCTGAAAAACTTCCCCATTTGGACATTTCATCTCCTGATCATCTTTGCCCGATCTTCAAACACAAAATTCTCAAAATAGATACTGCTATTCCTCCGGTTTTGCGTTTTCAGATCGAACAAATCCGACCTCAATCTGAGCGCCAACTTGAGGGAGTTATTTCGGCCCTATCCTGTAGCTTCACTGTTTGTTTTATGGAGTATAAAGTCCCTGAACCAACGAATTCAGGGGATACACAATTCTGGTGTAACTGTCCCACGTCTGCCTTATGAAAGAGGTGATAAAAATGAACAACCAAACCTCGCATAAGGAGGAATACAACCTCAAATCGGTTAAACTGCCATATCTGTCAGGACTATCACTACGACTGTGTGTGGCGCTGTTGGAGAGCTGTTTGAAAGGTTTGTTGGTCCCCAAATTATTTCGTAATGCTGGGATCGCATGGTTACGCGAGCAACAGATTGATGAACCACCTTCTTTATATCCACTTCCCTTCACGGGCACACCAGCCAGGGAGTTTGGGGCTGTGCCTACGGATGAACTGCCCGGTCCACCAACCATACCTCAATCCGGCTTCCGATTTACTACTGTACACGATTATGCCAAAGCATACCGTGAAGGAAAAACTACGCCCAGTGAAGTGGCGCGTAAAGTGTTGGACGTAATTGAAATGAGCAACACAATAAGCTCACCTCTCTGTGCTATTATTGCTGTAGATAGCCGGGATGTGCTGAGGCAAGCAGAGGCTGCCTCGGATCGGATCAAGAACAAGCAGGCTTTAGGTGTCTTTGATGGGGTACCAGTAGCGGTAAAAGACCAAATTGATATGGTGCCTTATCCCACGACAGTGGGCACCTCCTTCATTGGCGGTTCCCCTGCAACGAAGGATGCCACAGTAGTGGCTCGTATGCGGGCAGCCGGCGCGCTCCTGATTGGTAAGGCGAATATGCATGAGATTGGCATAGGAGTGACTGGACTGAATCCCCATCATGGCACTCCTCGCAATCCATATAAACCTGATCACTTCACCGGGGGCAGTTCAAGTGGATCGGCTGCAGCTGTAGCCGCTGGAATCTGCCCGGTTGCCCTTGGGGCTGACGGCGGTGGCTCAATCCGTATCCCATCTTCCTTCTGTGGGCTTGTGGGATTAAAACCCTCTTTTGGTCGAGTGAGCGAGCATGGGAGTGCGCCATTGACCTGGAGTCTCAATCATCAGGGGCCACTTGCGGTGACTGCAACGGATGCTGCCCTTGCC
>JAXHSZ010000158.1:0-10042 GCA_034190725.1 Thermodesulfobacteriota bacterium | reverse complement strand
GTCAAGACAAACGAGATATGTTTGTTCATTCATAACCGTTCACAGGATTCAGGGTTTACAGGTTTCAGGTTTCAGGTTTTAGAAAGAACACAGTACCGATAAAGTCCTGTGTGTATGTGGAGGAACTTGAGGTCTAAAAGAAGCTATGATGTCTGTGCAAAGAGTGCAGGTTCCTCCCCCTTGATGGAGGAGGTGATGTTGGGGTGATAAACGGCAGAATAGTAAAGAAAATTCTGTTTTTTTATCATAAAGCTTGTTTCCCCATCCCTCAATCCATCCCACCAGGGGAGGGAGGATTTCTTTCTCTGTATGTCTATTCTCTTTAATTGAACTGAATTGACCCCTGATCCTTGTGAACTGCTACGATTTTTTTTCTAATGACCGAAATAATATCTTCCACATGATATGCAAAGGTTTTTAACACTAATAAAATACTTTAAAAATAGGCTATATCTCATTGTTATTGAAAGTAATAATATTTTTAAAATAGGATAAAACGATATGTCAACTGAACTCCACATAAATACAAAGACGGACGTAAAGAGTCTGTTTCCGTCACTAACAAAGCCACAATGCCGGCCACTACACACGGAATGGCACTGTCCATTACAAAGGACATGAAAGCTCATATTCAATTGTGAGATGTGTTTTTGTGAAGTTATAAATTACTTTGAAAATAGATCGTATAATGTTGATTTACAAAAAGTAATACCGAAAATGATTGCTAAATGGGTTCCACTCATTAGAAAAAGAAAGATTCCGTTTGTTTACACTCCTGCTTTAGCCTTGAAAATTATTGACATCCACACAAACAATATGATTAAAGGGAAATGAAAGAATTATGGGTAAATAGAATTGTTTTAAGGTGAGAAAACTACTTTGTATCTTTGAGGAACGTAAAAACGTAGGGGCACGTTGCACGTGCCCTTTCGTGGTGCAATCAACTTCACACCCCATATCCTCTAAACCTGAACAATTCGACAGACCCACACGCAATTCAATTTTGATAATCGACCGGTCAAATAGATCGGTTTATGGGTGAATCGGCATGAATGGTGGACACAAAAGGATCTCAAAGAACACAATGGTATGGAACGATATGGGAGAGACCCGAATAAGGGCACTAAGCATCGTGTCCCTATAATGGGGTGTTGTTTTTGATATTATGTTTCCGGTGATTGCCGGGCAATGGAGAGATAAAACAGATGAAATACAACCCTGAAATAAATCATCGCTGTTCCATTCGGTTGAAAGGGCGTGATTATTCCGTACCTGGATATTATTTTGTCACTATTGTCACGCATGATCGGGTATGTTCATTGGGCGAAATTGTGGATGATCAGGTATTGTTGAACGACCAGGGAAAAATCGTAGAAAATGAATGGTTAAAAACACCACAAATAAGACCGAATATAGCACTGGATGAATATGTAATCATGCCGAATCATATTCACGGGATAATCGTGATCAAAGAAGATGAACATGGGAATTTATTGCAGAATGGGCATGCGAAACAATGTAGGGGCACGTTGCTACGTGCCCTTCCATCGCGATCGAACCGAACAACCCAATGTCTCCCCAAACATGAACAATTCGGTAAACCATCATGGAATTCAATTCCCACAATCGACAGGTTAAATAAATCGATTTATTGGCGAATTGACACGAATGATGGTATGTTCTGGGATGTGCGACGATATCAGGGCATGGGACGATATGGGAGAAACCCGCATATGGGCACGCAGCAACGTGCCCCTACAATGCAGCGTATGAGTGAGGTATGAAATGGGATTTGACATAGTCGGTAAAATGGCATTGAAACTCCTTGGCCCCTTGGGACGTATTGCTTGGGAAAAGATTGCGAGCTCTGAAAAGGCAGTCTCTCTTCTGGGCGGACAAGGCCCGGCGAAGTTGCGGGATAATTTCGATAGTCTCTATGCTCACGCGTTGGTCAAAATGAAAAAGCAAGGGGCGAGAAAACCTGTTCTTGAAATCTTCAGGGA
This sequence comes from Thermodesulfobacteriota bacterium, assembly GCA_034190725.1. GTDB lineage: Bacteria > Desulfobacterota > UBA8473 > UBA8473 > UBA8473 > JAXHSZ01. Next base: position 8,039 of record JAXHSZ010000158.1, on the reverse strand, counting down.
TGAAGATGTAAAAAGGGCCTTTCAAGAAACCTGGGAATCAGGAAGATCTTTCCCCTTTGCTGAATAGATACAATTTGCTATTGAGGCATACAAGTCCGGAGACAGGTTAAAGAAGCTGAACATAGATATCATAGAACAGGGCAGACGATTTCACTCTATTTTTAAATCACTGATCCAAAAAGTTCGAAAACCAAGTGGGCAAGAAGAGAGACGTCTTATAATGGATATCTATGATGCGACTGTCAAGAAATCCTCGCCGGAAGAGGAAAAGAAACTCCTCGATGATTACCTCAAGTCCCTTGTAACTGAAACCGAGCGGATCGACATAAGGGGCATCTACTCCCGATCCGGGTCAGGGAGAGAGGCGATCCGGTTTCCTATCGAGGATATCTATACCCCCCTGAAGACACATCGTCCCAGGCTTGGAGCGGACAATGCGGAATGTTTTGCTGAAGAGCGGGACAGCTTCGTTGAGAGGGTACCCCTTACAGAGTTGCTTTCACAATACAATCGGCTTCTGATTGTAGGGGAGCCCGGTGGAGGAAAGACCACATTTCTGAAGCTCATAGCCTGTGTACTGGCAAAGGACGCCTTGGGGAAGGGCGAACCGGCACGGAATATACACCTGGGACTCTCTCTGGATGAAGCTGTTCCCATTCCGATCTTCTTCAGGCTTGCTTCTATGGCGGATGCGATGAAAGACGGTTGTTCTGATGTGGGGAGCGGCGCATCCTGGCAGTGGGTAGGCCGGGCCATGGACAATGTTTACAGTCATACAAAATCCAAAATGCTTCAAAGACTGTTGGACGAGGGCAAATGCGCTCTGTTGCTGGATGGCCTGGATGAAGTTGCAGACGAGATTCTTCGTAACCGTATCATGGATGTGGTCAATTCCGCACTGAGTCATTGGAACAAAAACCTCTTTATCGTAAGTTCGCGTCCCTTCGGGTATCATGATCTGGCAAATATGGAAGAGATGGCCACCGCCCATATAGACTCATTCGGAAAAGATGAGATCATCGAATTCCTGAAACGATGGATTCAAGCACTCTACCCAGATGAGGAAGAGAGAGAACGCACAGATTATTTACCGGAGCTTCAATCAGCCATTATTGGTTCACAACCTATCAAGAAATTGGCACGTAACCCTGTGATGCTCACCTGTCTTTGCGTGGTCCATTGGAATGAGCGAAGGCTTCCGGAAGGGAAACCCGATCTCCTTGCCGCAGTCCTGCGATGGCTCCTCGATGCCAGAGAAGAAACCCGGAAAAAGAGAGGTTATACCAATATTTTTGCTGAGGAATGCTTCAAAGCTCTTGCCCTTGCCATGACAAACCACTCAGAGGGAAAACAGGTTATCGTAGATCTCTCCTGGGCAGCAAATCAACTTACCCTTCCGTTTTGTGACGGGCTTGGTGTGGATGATCAGAACAGGGTGCATCGTGAAGGAATTACCTTCTTGGAAAAGGAAATGCTTGACAGCGGAATCGTGGAAAAATTTGGGATGGGGCAGGTGCGGTTCTGGCACCTGAATTTTCAGGAACACTATGCAGCCCGATCACTGGTGGATCGTAGCGATGAGGAATGGTGGGAGATAATCAGGCCCCGGCTCTGGAATCCACAATGGGCCGAAGTGCTGGATCACCTGGCAGGTTGCCTTGCCTGGACCGGTCAGTTTCGGACGAACCTATTGGTAGAGCGCATTCTCAGTACTGCAACGAGGGGGGATCTCGCTTCATTGGCCCGATCCGTTGGAGTACTCGGCCGTATACTTCGCATCCTCGATGTTTACGAATATAAACCCCCAACTCGACTCGGCTGTGATGACGCACAAAAACAGGTATTGGATATCTTTGAACCCAAAGAGTCGGCCCTGGTGCCAGTGGAAGTGCGCATTGCAGCAGCAGAGGCCCTGGGCCAGGCGGGTGATCACCGGTTCAAACCACTTGACCCGGAGATGCTCCCGATTCCGGGTTTACCAAACGTTCTTTTGGGCAAGTATCCTGTGACAGTGATTGAATACAGGCATTTTATTGATAATGGAGGGTATGAAGAACCAGAATACTGGGGAGAGTACTGGGGTGTGAAAGAGGAGAACGGTTGGATGGAACCGGAATATTGGGATGACCAGGCGGAGTATTTGAACCGGCCTGTGACAGGTGTGTCCTGGTACGAGGCTGTGGCATACTGCAGCTGGCTCTCTTCACAAACCGATCGCCCTTTCCGTCTGCCCAAAAGTGAGGAATGGGAAAATGCCGCTGTAAATCTAAAAGGCGAATACCCATGGGGCAAAGATGAACCAACTCCTGAACTGCTGAATTTTAGACGGAATATAGGCAGACCAACGCCAGTAGGCATCTACCCTTACGGAGCTGCACCTGGAGGACACCTTGATATGGCAGGAAATGTGTGGGAGTGGATCTGGGATCTGTATCAATCAGGAGGCTCCCGCCGGGTGTTTCGCGGCGGCAGCTGGTTCAATGGCGCGCGGTTCTGCCGGTCAGCGATCCGTGGCTACAACTCGCCCGCCCTCCGTGACTTCTATGTTGGCTTTCGCCTCTCCAGGTCTGTTTCCCTTGGCACTTGATCCCTTGTACCCTTGGCTTCTGCTCTGGACCAGCCCCGTAGCGGAGAGGAGAGAGCCATAAGCCGCCGTAGCAGAGCAGGCGGATTATAGGCGACCGGATCGGAGCGGAGGGGCGGCGGTGATGATGCAAATGATTATGCCTATGAGGGCGCAAAAGAATGTGAGGGTATGGAACGATATGGAAGAGACCCGAATAAGGGTACGAAGCATCGTGCCCCTACAATGCGATATTTGCCGTTGATATTATGTTTCCGGTAATTGTTCAGGCAATGGGGGTGATACGAAAGACATGCACGATCGTCATTGAATTCTTCTGGATGGGAGTGATGATGTGATAATTGTAACAGAAGACGATGTGTATGAGGAAACGCTGTATCTCTGAGGAATGTACAAACGTAGGGGCACGTTGCACGTGCCCTTCCGTTGTGCCATCAACCTCACACCCCATATCCTCTAAACCTGAACAACCCAACAAACCCAAACCCAATTCAATTTTGACAATCAACCGGTCACATAGATCGGTTAATGGTTTATGGGTGAATCGGCATGTATGGTGGACACAAACGGGTGTCAAAGAAAACGATGGTATGGAACGATATGGGAGAGACCCGAATAAGGGCACGAAGCATCGTGCCCCTACAATGGGATGTTTGCCGTTGATATTATGTTTCCGGTGACTGCCGGGCAATGGAGAGATAAAACAGATGAAATACAATCCTGAAATACATCATCGCCGTTCAATTCGTTTGAAAGGGCGAGATTATTCTGCGCCTGGATATTATTTTATCACCATTGTCACGCATGATCGAATATGTTCACTGGGCGAAATTGTGGATGATCGGGTATTGTTGAACGACCAGAGAAAAATCGTAGAAAACGAATGGTTAAAAACCCCACACATAAGACCAAACACAGCACTGGATGAATATGTAATCATGCCGAATCATATTCACGGGATAATCGTGATCAAAGAAGATGGGCATGGGAATGAACTACAGAATGGGGATACAAAACAATGTAGGGGCACGTTGCTACGTGCCCCTGCATCGCAATTGAACCGGACAACCCAATCCCCCCCTAAACATGAGAAATTCGGCAAGCCTACATGTAATTCAATACCGACAATTGTCAGGTCCTTCAAAGCAACCGTGACAAGACAAATCAATGCAATCCTCGACATGCAAGGAACGCCCGTATGGCAACGGAATTATTATGAACATGTTATACGCGATGAAGAAGAATTGAATGGAATTCGTGAATATATTTTGTATAATCCTATGACATGGGAGAGAGATGTGGAAAATCCTGTCTGCCACAAAAAGGGGTAGAATAATGAACGACTCATTATCGGAGAAAGAGATACACCGACAATAGAACGTAGGGGCACACTGCCATGTGCCCAAACTGTATTGGGGCTGTCCGATCATTGAAAAACAATAACAACGCACATGACCAGGAAAAATATGACCCCCATAAACAATGAGTTGCAACTCGCCAACGATTTTGTTCAGTACACCGACTGCAATATTTTTCTGACAGGTAAAGCGGGCACCGGCAAAACAACTTTTCTCCATAATTTGCATAAGAACACTGTGAAGCGGATGATTATCACCGCCCCAACCGGTGTTGCGGCCATCAATGCCGGCGGGGTAACACTCCATTCCTTTTTTCAGCTTCCCTTTGGCCCATTTGTGCCGGGTAGCGAGACATATGAGCACAATAGGCAACGCGGGTTCAGGTTCAGCAAAGAAAAAAGACGGATCATACAAAGCCTAGATTTGTTGGTGATTGACGAAATAAGTATGGTGCGGGCGGATTTGCTCGATGCAGTGGATGCTGTGCTGCGTCGCCATCGCCGCAATAATCAGCCCTTTGGTGGGGTGCAGCTGCTTTTAATAGGCGATCTGCATCAGCTCTCTCCGGTGGCAAAGCAAGATGAATGGCGCCTTTTGCAGGAATACTATGAGTCGGTTTATTTTTTCAGCAGCAAAGCGATTGCTCTCACTGAACTGCTTACTATTGAACTGAAGCATATTTATCGCCAGTCAGATGCAGGTTTTATCAGGCTCCTGAATCGGGTGCGTGACAACCGGCTTGATGAATCATCCATGGCGGATCTGAATCAGCGTTACATTGAGAATTTTACACCGGGCGAAGATCATGGCTATATTACCCTGAGCACCCACAACCGCAGCGCCGAATCCATCAATCAGACCAGACTTGGGGACCTGTCCAAAAAAGAATACCGTTTCAAAGCTGAAATTTCTGGAGATTTTCCTGAACATATCTACCCGACCCCGGCCACTCTTGTGCTTAAGGAGAGGGCACAGGTGATGTTTGTGCGCAATGATCCCTCTGTTGAAAAACTCTATTATAATGGTAAGATCGGCAAAATAACCAAAATTTCGGACAAAGAGATCAACGTTATCTGCCCCGGCGATCACCAGGAAATCATGGTTGAACCAATCATTTGGGAAAATATTAAATACACAATGAACAAAGAGAATACGGAAATCCAAGAGGAAATAATCGGCAAATTTCAACAATACCCCATGAAACTTGCATGGGCAATCACCATCCACAAAAGTCAGGGTCTGACTTTTGAAAAGGCCATTATTGACGCCAAAGCAGCTTTTGCCCATGGTCAGATTTATGTGGCCTTAAGCCGTTGTAAAACCTTGAAGGGCATGGTGCTGAGTTCTCCCATCCCATTCAGGGGAGTGGAAACAGACCAAGCAATAAAGTGCTTTGACGAAAAAGCTCACCAAAACCAGCCCTCTGAAAGCCGGCTTCAGGCAGCTAAAATCAGTTACCAGCAAAAGCTATTGCTTGATTGTTTTGATTTTTCATTATTGCGCGACCATCTGAATCATCTTGCCCGTCTTTTGCTGGGTAACGCCGCTGTTGTTCAGGTTTCAGGTATTTCGGATATCCGAGAACTTCAGAGAAAGGCTGCGAAAGATATTTTTGTTGTCAGTGAAAATTTTGAGCGGCAATTACGCGCGATTTTCATAGATGGCGGCCTGCCTGAGTCAGATGCGGTTATTCTGGAACGGATCGGCAAAGCGTCAGCATGGTTTCAGGAAAGGTTTGCCGTGATTTTTGGGGAGTTCATACAAAAATTGCGAGTTGAAACAGACAATACCGAACTGCGCAAAAAGATCAAAAATGCCATGGATAATCTTAAAAAGGAAGTTGCCGTAAAGGTGGCCGGAGTAAAGTGCTGTGAAAAAGGATTTACACCGTCACGTTTCCTGCGTGCTGTTTCAGCCGCTGAAGTTGATTTTACCCCTGAAAAAGAAAGAAAACACCGGTCCCCGGCCTATACTGAATCGGACGTCGCCCATCCGGAGTTGTTCCAGACGCTGAAGGACTGGCGTGCCCGCAAGGCCGGGGAGGAAGAGGTCGCGCATTTTCAGGTTTTACATCAACGGGTATTGATACAGATAGTGATATACCTGCCCGAAAATACTGCCGATCTGAGAAAAATAAAAGGAGTCGGTAAGAGAACCATTGAGAAATACGGTGACGAACTTGTGAATCTGGTTTCGGCCTATCGCGAAAAACACGGGATAGCGAAGGTCGTACTACCGGAGCCTAAAAAACTTCCACAAGAAAGCACCCCTTCAAAAGATGTGACTCCACCTTCCGACACGAAACAGACGAGTCTCGATATGTTCAATGATGGATTGACTATTGCCCAAATTGCACAAGAGAGAGGCCTGGTACAATCTACCATTGAAGGTCATCTGAGTTTTTTTGTGGAGAGAGGCAAATTAGATATCAACAAACTGCTTTCACCTGAAAGACAAAAGACCATAGAAAAGGAACTTGCTGCAGCGCGAAATAATTCCCTCAGTGACATAAAAAATGCTCTGGGAGATGGCTTCTCCTATGGAGAGATAAGAATAATGTTGGCCTATCGAAAATACCTGGAATCTGAATAAGATCACCTTGAACCAGGGGACAATCCAGAATGACTGTTTCCAACCGAGATGATTTTTTAGCTTGCTATTATGCAAATTGGAGGCTATGCTTCCAATATGAAAGATTATATCCCACGTGCAATAACAGAAAAGGTTCGGCATACGCTTAAAACCATGCCGGCCGTAGCTATACTCGGCCCCAGGCAGTGCGGTAAAACTACATTGGCCCGCACTTTACAGCCGATATCGGGCAATCCGTTTACCTCGATTTAGAACGCCGTTCTGATTTGAATAAGCTGCGAGACCCCGAGGCATTCTTCAATCTCAATGACGAACAGCTCATTTGCCTCGACGAAATTCAACGTGTGCCTGAGATATTCCAGGAGATGCGATCAAAAATCGATCGCAATGGGGAGAACGGACAGTTTTTAATCCTGGGTTCAGCATCCCCGGACCTTCTAAAACAGACTTCCGAAACCCTTGCCGGCCGGATTGCGTTTATCGAGTTAACCCCGTTTTCGCTGAGAGAGATTGATCAGACGTCTGCCTCACAAACCCGGCAAAGGCTCTGGCTGCGGGGAGGATTCCCGCGGAGCTACCTGGCAAAAGACGAAACAGACAGTTACGAGTGGCGGGAGGATTTTATACGTACTTTTCTCGAGCGGGATATCCCCCAACTGGGAATCAATATCCCGGCCCGCAGACTTGACCGTTTCTGGCAGATGTGCGCACATCTCCATGGACAGCTTTTAAATCGCTCCAGTCTTGGCGAATCGCTGGGCGTCAGCCACCATACTATAAGCTCCTACATGGGTCTGTTGGAGCAGACCTATATATTGCGAGTACTTCAGCCATATCATGCTCATGTGAAAAAACGCCTTGTGAAATCACCCAAGATCTATATACGGGATACAGGACTGCTGCATGCCCTCCTGGGAATTTTGAGCCATAACGATCTTCTTGGCCATCCAGTCTACGGCGCATCCTGGGAGGGTTTTGTGATTGAGAATATTTTGGCTGCATATCCCGATTGGATGTCGTATTTTTATCGCAGTGCATCCGGTACGGAGATCGATCTGATTCTGGTAATGGGGCAGCGTAGGATTGCCGTTGAAATCAAGGTTTCCACTTCCCCAGAGGTAAAGCGTGGTTTCTGGAATGCATTAAATGATCTGAAAATCGACGAAGCCTGGATCGTTGCGCCTGTAGATGCGCCATACCCATATAAAGACGGTGTCCAGGTCATTCCGCCGCATATGTTTGAGCGAATAATCCAATAGGAGTGAATTGAGTCGTCGTCATTCTCGTCGTTCCATTCGTTTGGAAGGGTATGATTATGGGATATTTATGATCAAAGAAGGGGAGTTTAAGAACACATTCCATAATGGATGTACGGAAAATTGTAGGGGCACGTTGCACGTGCCCTTACAATGGGGTATCTATTCGTGCCATTACGATTTCGGTGATTGTTCAGGCAATAGGGGTGATACGAAAGACATATATGATCGTTATGATCTGAATATGTG
>JAXHSZ010000157.1:0-7804 GCA_034190725.1 Thermodesulfobacteriota bacterium | reverse complement strand
ACGTTTCGAATCGAACTCACTGAAGGGGTGGCTTCACTTTCGTCCACTTCGAATCGTTTTTTACTCCATATTCAGCAACCTACAACCTCTCGTGACGGAAAGAATCGCTCAATTTAGGTATCAATAAAAGATGTGAATATGTCGACCTGTGCAATTGGTCAAGTTCATGGCTTGTCGGTGCTTAAAACAATCCCACTCAATTACACAGAGAAAATATTTTCTCATACTATGTGTATAAATGCTATTATATAATTGTGCAACTTTCAGTTGCGCAACAAAGCAGTTGCATAATGGCATGTATAAATTTTTCGCATGTGCGGTTAGCCAAGTTAAAATATTACCAATTTAATAATCTGTCTGGTATCCATCACTGACCGGGTAATCTCCAATTCTCTCTATCAGTAAACTGATGGTAACGATCTCAAAATCTTATATAAACCTTCGATAATCGGCAAATCGATGAGACAAAATGTCGAAGCTTTGTCCTTGACACACAGCCTTCTCTCACCTATACTCCCAACCTCTGGGGACAAGTTCTTGTTCATCCTTTTGAAAAAAATTTGAAATAATATTCTCCATCAGAGTGCAATTCGAATTTAATACTTATGTCACAAATAGAAGAAATAGCAGATCAAACTGGAAGCCAGCCAGAATACATTATCGAGGCGGAAAACCTGAAGAAGACATTTGGAGATTTTGTGGCTGTGAATGATATCTCTTTTCAGGTGCTGCGTGGTGAATGTTTTGGAATGCTTGGGCCGAACGGTGCAGGGAAGACCTCAACAATTCGAATGATATACGGCTTTTCGCCTATGTCCGGAGGCGACTTGAGTGTTTTTGGCCTTGACATGCCAAGAGGAATCAGACAAATCAAAGCCCGCATCGGGGTCTGCCAACAGGAGAACAATTTAGATCCGGACCTCAGTGTGTTACAGAACTTAGAAGTCTTTGCTCGCTATTTTGACATTCCCAGAAAAGAAGCCCGAAAAAGAGCGGAAGAACTTTTAGCGTTTATCGGGTTGAATCAGCACAAAAAAGCGAAGGTAACTGAACTCTCAGGTGGGATGATGCGTCGATTGGTCCTGGCCAGGTCACTCATCAACAGCCCTGATCTCCTGATCCTTGACGAACCCACAACAGGTCTTGATCCCCAGTCGAGACATCAGGTCTGGGAGAGACTTGAGATGCTTCGATCTCAGGGACTGTCTATTCTTTTAACCACTCATTATATGGATGAGGCCTTCCGCCTTTGCGATCGACTCATCATTATGGATCATGGTCGGATACTGGTTCTGGGAGAACCTGCTGAACTCATTGAGGAATATTTGGGGCGCAATGTGATTGAGGTCGCTGAGCCAAGTGAAGAGTTGCTTGCCCATATTAAATCTCGAGGACTGGAGTACGAAGATATGGGTCATCGTCTGATCATCTATTCGGGGGATTGCGACAACTTGTTTCATGAAATAACCGATACGTATTGTAAAGAAGAATGCATATTGCGTACCTCGACCCTTGAAGATGTTTTTTTGAGATTAACCGGCAGAGATTTAAGAGAATGACACAAAGACTATCCTTTAAAATATCCAGAAGATTTATAAGGGTGTGGCAACGTAATTTTACGGTCTACAGAAAGACGTGGAAAATCAGTTTTCTTCCTCCCCTTCTGGAGCCTTTCTTTTATATCTTGGCCTTTGGGGTGGGACTCGGCGTTCTTGTAGGCAAGGTCATGTATCAGGATTCTCAGGTCTCCTATGTGACTTTCATTGCACCGGCTCTGATCGCCGTCAACATAATGTATAATGCCTTCTTTGAGAATACCTTTGCCTCCTTCGTCCGGATGTACTATCAAAAGACATTTGACGCTATAATGACAACTCCCCTCTCACTGGAGGAGATTATTACAGGAGAAATCATCTGGGGGGCCACTAAATCCGTCATTGCCACTACAGTGATGCTGGGAGTTATCAGTCTATTCGGATTCATACAGTATCCTCACGGATTATTGATCATACCCTTGGCCTTTCTTGGCGGTATTGCCTTTGGTTCCATCGGTATGTTTTTCACAGGAATCGTACCCCAGATAGAAATATTCAACCTGCCCATATTTCTGTTCATTACCCCTATGTTTCTCTTCAGCGGAACATTCTTCCCTATTGAGAACTTACCCTTCTGGGCTCAAAAATTGGCCTTTTTCTTTCCTCTCACTCATGTGGTTCAGCTTTCACGATCCCTCAGTTTTGGGTTCTTGAACCCTGGACTTCTCTTCAGTCTCTTTTACCTGTGTATCGCCTGCCTCATATTTTTTCCGTTAGCATTATTTGTAATGCACAGACGTCTCATAAAATAACAGGTAAGAAGTCTTTGAAATCCGTGATTTTTTATGAGGACGACAGCGTCAGTCACAGTTGTATTAAGGCATTGCGGGAACCTTTTCATCGTGAATATTATGCCTCTGTTGAGTGATTCTTTCTTACTGGAGACTGTATCTTACTGAATCTGAAGAAAAAAACGTTTCAAATCGAACTCTCTGAAGGGGTGGCTTCACTTTCGTCCCCTTTAAATCATTTTTTACTCCATATTCAGCAACCTACACCCTTTCGTGACGGAAAGAATCACTCAACTCAGGTTATGTAAACTTTTCAATTGACAAACAATTGGGAGAAAACTATGATCATAAAATTGTTCATTTCAAAATAGGGGATCAAACTGACGCAAACTGTACTTCTCGTCCTCAGGCACATCCTGAGGATAATCTGCGAATCCAATACTGGTCTAGAAAGGAGTCATGTATGGAGAAGATACATTTCTTTAAGGGTACCAGCTGTGTTTCTGTGAGTTTTGTCGTATGTCTTATATTTTTATTTGCCCGAGTGAACGATTCTTTTTCAAAAAACGTGAGGGGTGTTACTGATACAACCATTAAGATTGCTTGTGTGGCTGATCAAACAGGTCCCATTGCGGATGTTGGCATTATGCTCGGTGAAGCCCCAAAGCACTATATCCGGCATATCAATGAGAACGGCGGAATCAACGGGAGGACAATCAAATACTACCTTGAGGATGATCGTTATTCAATACCGGTCGGCATCGCTGCATTTAAAAAATTGATCTTTAAAGATGAGATCTTCGCCATAATGGGCCCATATAATACGGGAACAATCAAGGCTCTTTTCAGTAAAATAGAAAAATACAGACTTCCCAATGTATTTATGGCTCCACAACCCATTGCCGTGAATCCGCTGAGAAAACATATATTCGTAACCGGAGAATTTTACGATGATGATTTCGGTGTGCTGTTTGAGTATCTCATGAAGGAATTGAAGCCGAAAGATCCCAAGCTGGCCTTCTGTACATATGAAGGGGAGTCAGGGCGAGAAGTCCTGCAATCAGTAAAAAAATGGGCAGGCTCATATAATCTCAAGATTCATAGGGAGATCATCCCCCTCGGGGCCATGGAGGCAGCATCTCAAGTCTTGAGAATGAAACGAAATGGTATCACCCATGTTCTTGTGCATCACTCAGCCCCGGGTGCTGCTGTTCTGCTTCGTGAACTTAAGAAGTTCGGCCTCAGTCTCCCTGTGCTTTCGGACCTGTTGTCGTGTACAGAGGATACTGTAAAGCTTGCCGGTGCCGCATCAAAAGATTTCACAGGCACTCATGGCTTCAGTTCATGGTATGATGACACTCCCGGGATGAAAAACGTCAGGGAGACCACATTAAAATACAGTCCGGGTTCGGACAAACCATGGAGGACCAAGTCATACATGGGATCTTGGGTCGCCACTATGCTTCTCTGTGAAGGAATGGCGCGGGCAGGGAAAAATCTCAATTCGGATTCATGCATCAGCGCCCTGGAGTCCATACAAAACTTTGACACACACGGTATATGTGGGCCCATAACCTTTTCCTCTACCAAACATAAGGGGATGAGCAGTGTAAAACTCTTCAAGGCTGATCCCCCAAGTGGAAAGTTAGTCCCTATTTCAGACTGGAAAAATCCCCCCAAATTATAAAGAAGAGAGAGATACATATACAACATGAAATAAGTTTTTAATTCATAAGAAGCAAGAATTCACCGAGCTATGAGCTTGGCCGGCCGCACAGGTCGATAATTTCTATCAACAAAGGAGGGAGAGTACACTATACTTCTTATTCATCTCAAACTGTCAAACCTATTTCCTGTTCAAAAAACTCATCCTGTTTTCTGTTCTTGATTCGAGACGAAAGCACTTCCTGCTGCTCATAGAGTTTCCTGTAATCCCTTAATGACAATCTGCTCATATTTGACCTAAATTGAGTGATTCTTTCCTGCTGCGAGGCTGTATCTTATTGAATCTGAAAGAAAAAACGTTTCGAACCAAACTCACTGAAGGGGGACTTCACTCTCGTGCATTCTGAATCGTTTTTTGCTCCATATTCAGCAACCTCCAACCTCTCGTGACGGAAGGTATCTCTCAATTTAGGTTTGATATTGATTTTAACGTTCAAATTATTCAATGCCGTCAACTCTTTAAAAGAACCACTCGTAAAAGTTAAAACGATGGAAAGGAGAGAAAACAAGAGATGAGCAGACGAGAACTTTTCAGATCAATTAATCGGTCATTCATGAGTATAACAATTTCATTCATACTTACACTGATTTTCAGTCAGACGTCTTTTTCTGAAGACGTTCGAGGAGTAAGCGATACAACCATAAAGATTGGTGGAATCGCAGATATGACGGGTCCAGTAGCATCTGTTACCTCTATATTGGGGCAGGCCACCAGAAACTACACCCGGTATATCAATGATAGTGGGGGAATTAATGGGAGAAAGATAGAATGTTTCATTGAAGATGATCGTTATTCCATACCATTAGGTATTGCTGCTTTTAAGAAGTTGGTCTTTAGAGATAAGGTCTTTGTATTAATGGGCCCTTATCATACAGCATCAATAAAGGCACTTTTCGGTCAGATGGAAAAACTTAAAATTCCAAATCTTGCTTTTCTTCCCCAGCCAAGCATTGTTAATCCCATAAAGAAATATATGTTTACAACCGGTGAATTTTACGATGATGACTTTGGGGTGATATTCGAACATATTATGCATGAACAAAACCCCAAAGATATAAAGATAGCATTTGTCACGTATGATGGTGAATCAGGCAAGGAGGTTTTGGAGTCAATAAAAAAGTGGGCCAAGCATTTTAAATATGAAGATCCCATTAGAAGAGAAATTATTCCACTTGGTGCAATGGAAGCATCATCTCAAGTCATGTCCATCAAACGAAAAGGTATCACCCATATATTAGTCCACCATTCTGTATCCGGCGCAGCTCTTCTTCTCAGGGAACTCAGGAAATTTGGTCTGAAAACGCCGGTCTTTGCTGATTTACTCTCTTGCTCTGAAGATACGGTTAAATTGGCGGGAGAGGCTTCAAAGAACTATATCGGAGCGCATGGTGTCAGTTCGTGGTATGACGATCTCCCCGGAATGAAAAATGTACGGGAGGTTACATTGAAATACCATCCTGGCACGGACAAACCCTGGCGATCAAAATACTATACGGCAGGATGGATTGTAATGATGATACTCCATGAAGGGATTGAGAGAGCGGGAAAGGATCTCACCCCTGAGTCGTGTGTAAATGCATTGGAGAGCATAAAGAATTTTAATACTCAGGGATTATGTGGCCCAGTCACTTTCTCAGCGACTGACCACAAAGGTTTTAGTGCTGTTCGACTCTTTCAGGCGGATCCGTCAAGTGGGAAACTGGTTCCTGTAACCGATTGGAGAGATCCGCCCAGATTCAATGAATAAAAAGATGTGCCAGGATGATTCTGCATTAAAACGCTAAAATAATACCAAAATAAAAGGGAGGTAGAAAATTGTTTACAAGTGTATTTTGCATGAAGAGCTTTCGTTTGCTTTCTTATTGTGCAGGTTCTTTCATTTTGATTTTTCTCATGAGCACTGGATCTGTTGCGGAAAACGTACGGGGCGTAACGGATACAACCATTAAAATCGGTATGATTGCCGACATGACGGGTCCTGGAACATCTGTTACCGGGATATTGGGGGATCTGAATAGAAACTATGTCCGTTACATAAACGATAGAGGAGGCATTCATGGAAGAAAGGTCATAGGCCTTCTTGAAGATGACCGCCTGTCCATACCGCTAGGTATTGCAGCGTTTAAAAAGTTAGTCTTCAGAGACAAGGTTTTTGCAATGCTGGGGCCTGCCAACACTCCATCGGCAAAGGCTCTCTTCAACAGAGTAGAGAAGCTCAAGATTCCGAATATGGCGCTCATTCCTCAGGAAATCGTTGTGAAGCCTCTGAAAAGATATATATTCATGACTATGGAATCGTATGATGATGATTTTGGCGTTATATTCGATTATATTTTCAATGAGGTGAAACCTGAAAATATAAAAATGACATTTGTTACATACGATGGTGAGTCGGGGAAGGAAACCTGGGAATATGTGAAGAAATGGGCTCAGGTTTTTAATTATAAACATCACATTGAAAGAGAAATCATTCCTTTGGGAGCGCTGGAGTGTTCTTCCCAAGTCCTGTCCATAAAGCGTAAAGGCATCACTCACATACTCATTCACCATATGGTTGCCAATGGGGCTCTTCTTCTCAGGGAACTCAAGAAATTTGGTATGAATACCCCTGTTTATGCAGATTTACTTTCCTGTTCAGATGATGTTGTGAAGTTAGCTGGAGACTCGTCGAAGAACTATATAGGAGCTCATGCTTTCAGTTCGTGGTACGATGACACTCCTGGAATGAAAGAAGTGCGAGAAGTTACTTTGAAGTACAATCCCGGAACCGATAAACCCTGGCGGAGTAAATATTATACCCTTGGTTGGGTTGCGATGACACTACTCCGTGAAGGAATGATTCGGGCAGGCAAGGACCTCACCCCTGAATCGTGCATAAAAGGATTGGAGAGCATCAATACGTATGATACCCAGGGATTATGTGGCCTCATTACACTATCTCCGACAGATCATAAGGCATTTAGTTCCTGCAGACTTTATAAGGCTGATCCGTCAAGTGGAAAACTTCTGCCTATCAGTGACTGGAGAAATCCGCCCATTATCCAGTGAATTGGCTGGACTGAAAAGGGGGTAAAAAATGATTCAAAAATGTTCTCAGGAAAGAACTGCTCGCCTCTTTTTGAGCGTATCAATGTCGTTCATGTGTACCCTCATTTTTATCAAAGCATCTTTCTCTGAAGGCATCAGGGGAGTGACTGACACAACCATAAAAATAGCCTGTGCTGCGGATCAGACGGGCCCGATTGCGGATATCGGTATTATGTTGGGGGAAGCCCCCAAACACTACATACGATACATCAACGAGCAGGGAGGAATCAATGGAAGAACCATCAAATACTCCCTTGAGGACGATCGATATTCCATACCTGTAGGCATTGCCGCTTTTAAAAAGCTCGTTTTTAGGGATAAAGTGTTTGCAATGATGGGACCTTATAACACAGGAACCATCAAAGCCCTCTTCGGCCAGATTGAAAAGCGCAAGGTTCCGGTCGTGGCATTCCCGGCTCACCCGAGCCTCGTTGACCCTCCAAAGCCATATCTGTTTCTCAATGGAGAGGCATACGATGATGATTTAGGGGTCATATTTGAATACATCATAAAGGAATTAAAGCCGAAAGATCTGAAAATGGCATTTCGAACACAACCATGTCAACGCCCTGATACCGCTTTCGCGCAAAGGTGTTGAGGTATTCTTGAACAGTCGCCTCAACGGAGATGGGTGTTTCATCTCCCACAGCGAAAACATCGATCTG
>JAXHSZ010000156.1:0-4467 GCA_034190725.1 Thermodesulfobacteriota bacterium | reverse complement strand
GATTGAGAGATTCTTTCCGTCACGAGAGGTTGTAGGTTACTGAAATATAGAGTAAGTAACGATTCGAATCGGACGCAAGTGAAGCCAACCCTTCAGTGAGTTCGATTTGAAACATTTTTTGCGTCTGATTCAGTGAGATACATCCTCTCGTGACGGAAAGAATCTCTCAACTTAGATACTCCAGCAATCAGAGAGATTAATATACAAGAGAATTCTACAGGTTAGCAATTCTTACCGCTTGTGGATACTGCCGTCCTGTGGATAACTCTCCGCTTTGCTCCGAGTTACCCACAGGACTTGGACAACCTTCATACTTCAGGTTGCCCACAGTCTCAACAAGCTTTACTACTAAAAATATAATTCAGATACGGTGTTTTTTTAGCTGACTTTCACTATACAAGGTATAGTACAGAAATCTTTTCTATCTTTTATAATACTCATGGATATTGAGAATCTGTATCATTTCATATTGATCAAACAGTTTTTATCTGCTATCTTATTGATAGTCAGAGAGGTCTCGCCTAGGACTCCATTCCTGCTGAACATCAATTTCTTGATAACTCCTGCTGGACAACTGATAAGACCATCCAAAAGCGATATTTTTATATATTGGAATTGGGGCGAACAGGTGAGGGCAGGGCATGAAAGTATGATAATAGCTATATTCTCATCACAGAGAAGTATGCGGAAAGAAAGGATTTGAGTGAAACTCATGAAGAATTACCTCATTGTTGGAAATGGTGTTGCCGGAACCACTGCTGCAGAACACATCAGAAAAATCGATATGCAGGGAAATGTTTTGATTTTTTCAGATGAGGATTTCCCATTCTACTGGAGAATCAAACTCAATGAATATCTGGCTGGGGATATCAACAAAGACTCTCTCATAGTAAAGAAACCACAGTGGTACGATCAACGGCGTATTGAAATCAGACGTAACACCCGGATTATTGGAGGTGATCCGGTTAAAAAGACAGTGATTTCAGAGGACGGTCAGCATTTTCAATTCGATTCCCTTCTGATTGCCACAGGAAGTCACTCGTTTATCCCACCAATAAAAGGCTCTGAAAAACAAGGTGTTTTTTCTCTTCGAAATATTCGTGATGCTCATCATATATTGCAGTGGGCCGATTGTGTGAACACAGTTGTACTGATCGGCGGCGGCTTGCTTGGGCTTGAGACTGGAAATGCACTGAGAAAAAGAGGCAAGAAAGTCTGCGTGGTTGAGTTCTTCCCCAGACTCTTGCCGAGGCAGCTCGATTCCGAAGGTGGAAAGCGGCTTCAAGATATTATGGAGACTATGAGATTTTCCTTCAGACTCGGTACAAAGACAGAAGAGATTACCGGCAATGATTCGGTAACAGGGGTAAAGTTGGAGGATGGAGATATTATATCTTCGGAGATGGTTGTTATTTCCGCAGGTGTCCGTTCAAATCTGGATCTGGCAGGACCTTTGGGGTTGGAGTCCGACAAAGGCGTTCAAGTAGATGGACATATGAGAACAAATCAGGGGGAAATTTATGCTGCCGGTGATGTTGCTGAATTTCAAGGAATCACATATGGAATCTGGCCGGCAGCTTTGGACCAAGGGAGAATAGCTGGAATAAATATGGCCGGCAAAGAGGCCACCTATCAAGGGACAACTCTGTCAAATGTATTGAAAGTGATAGGCATAGAATTGGCTTCAGCAGGAAATATAGACAGTGAAAACAGGATGCAATCTCATTTTGTACGAAGTGAAGGCGTTTACAAAAAAATAGTTATAGAGAACAATTGCATTGTCGGTTGTATTATGCTGGGTGAGACAAAGGCCTTTCACAAGATCACACAGGCCATATCAGAGAAGAGGGATGTTTCCCAAATAAAGGACCTCATCGTTGCCGAAGGATTTGATATAAAAGGGATTTGAAAAAAGTAATCCGCATTCATCGGATAACTGAATGCCATTCACTGTTCAAAGGTATAAAGAAAAGTTTTATGAAAAGGTATACAACGGGTAATAGCAGACTGGTTTAATCGATAGAATACATACATGAAAAAATAAAAATCAGAGTTGACATGTTATGAATATAATACTATAAGACTGACTAACATCCAAGATTTGTAACAGTTTAGTAAATGACCCAGGCGCTTTGCTGCAAGGTTATTATAATACATATTTGTATTGTACCTCAGTTGAGCGATTATTTCCTACTATGAGACCGTATCTTACTGAATCTGAAGTAAAGAACGTTTTAAATCGAACTCACTGAAGGGTTGGCTTCACTTTTATTCGCTTGGAATCGTTTTTTACTCCATATTCAGCATCCTACAACCTCTCGTAACGGAAAGAATCGCTCTACTTAGGTTTTATAAAAATGGCTACACATCATCCAAATAACAAATAATACATCATGAACAATGAACCCATAAAAGTTCTCTTGATTGAAGACAATCCCTCAGACAGCTTACTGATCCGGAAAATGCTGCAAAGTTCCAGAAGTATGTTATTTCAATCAGAATCAAGGGATTGCCTTTCTGAGGGGCTTATATGTCTTTCAGAAAATGATATTAATGTGGTCATCCTCGATCTTTCACTTCCTGATAGTCAAGGGATCGACACATATAAAAGTGTAAATACGCATACCCCTGACGTGCCTGTTGTAATATTGACTGGCACTGACGACGAAAAACTGGCAAGAAATATATTGCGTGAAGGAGCGCAGGATTATCTGGTAAAAGGCCGCATTCATGTAGATTCCTTGGAACGGTCTATTCGATATGCAATCGAACGGAAACATTCAGAAGAGAACCTTCAAAAAGCTTATAATGTGTTGGAATCAAGGGTGGAAGAGCGTACCACCGAGTTAGCAAAGACTGTAGAGGAACTCAATCGAGAAATAAAAGAGCGTAAACTTGCTGAGGAAGCGTTACATGAGGTTCAAAATGAATTGGAAGAACGCATCAATGAACGAACTCAAGAGCTCCAGGAATCAAATGAAAATCTGAACATGCAACTGGAAGAGCGTAGAATGATATCGGAAGCACTGCATGAAAGTGAACAGCAATTTAGAACTCTTATTGCGAACATACCTGGGGCTGTATACCGATTCTGCATTGATTCTGAATGGACCTTAGAATTTGTATCGGATGTTATTGAAGAAATAACAGGATATCCACCATCCCATTTTGTGCTGAATAGGGTCCAACCGTATCGGAGTATCATTCATCCTAAGGATATTGAACAAGTTGAAAGGGCAATCCAGGAAGGAATGGACCGTATGGAATCTTTCAGGGTCGAGTACCGTATAATTGATTCCAATGGTCAGACACGGTGGTTTGTTGAAACTGGGAAAGTAGTCTACAGCATAGAAGGGGAACCTCTCTGGCTTGATGGGTCGATTTTCGATGAAAGCAATCGTAAACTTGCTGAAGAGGCATTACAGAAGGCCAATAGAGAATTGCAACGATTAGCTTCAATAGATGGCTTAACGCAGATCGCTAATCGCCGTCAATTCGATGAATGTTTGGACAAGGAATGGAAACGTCTGCTTCGAGAACAGAATGCATTATCCTTGATTATGTGTGATATAGATTTTTTTAAACTTTACAATGATCACTATGGGCATCAAGTGGGAGATGATTGTTTGCGCGCGGTGGCTCAGGCGATTGATTCTGTCACAAAACGATCTTCCGATTTAGCTGCCCGTTATGGTGGAGAAGAGTTTGTGGTAACTCTGCCCAATACGGGCACTGAGGGGGCTATCTGTATTGCTGAAGAAATCATGAAAAAGATTCATCAACTCAAGATACCACATGAGAATTCCTCAGTAAATCAATACATCACAGTGAGCCTCGGTGTTTCAAGCGTGATTCCCAGTCAAAAAATCTCTCCAAAGGAACTTATCGATACTGCGGACTTAGCCCTTTACAACGCCAAAAAACAAGGGCGAAATCGGATCGTTGTCAGCGATAGACTGCCATTGGGTGCGTCATAATCGTCCTCTACTTATCAAACCTCTTAAAGCCCGTATCCTCCTCTGTTTTACCCCAGAGAAGGTGATACGCAGGAGGAAATCCTTGGATAGGGTCAGCCTGTGCTCCAAAGTGAGAAATTGGATACCTGATCCCTCGATTGTAGAGATCCTCAAGGCCTGTTAAGGCCTTTTCCACCCAGGAAGCAGGTAAAGCCATTACCAGTTCATCATCCTGCACATGCCCGTATCTTCTCTCTCCGTAACAGGGAATAGCAAGAGAAGGTTTATTGTTCAGATAGCATCGTGCAATTGAATCCGCGCAGGCCGATTCACCGACACAGAAGAACTGAAACTGTTCGTAATCTTCAAATTGCAGGGCGTTAATAAGGATGATCATCTGGGCCGGATTTCCATATATCAGGACAATATCAGGCTCAAAGGGATTATAAACCAGAGGCCCCATAAGCACTGCTTTGTATCTACAAACAGGAATACTTGGCATCTGTTCTTC
>JAXHSZ010000155.1:0-7057 GCA_034190725.1 Thermodesulfobacteriota bacterium | reverse complement strand
TGTTGGACAATGAACCAGGGCGAATCTTCTTTGAACAACTCAAACCCTTTGGACTTACAGGAGTGACCTTTTGGGAAACCGGTTTTAAACAGTTCAGTGCGAACAGAGAGATTAAATACCCGAAAGATTTCATGGGCTTAAAGATAGGTGATGTGAAAGGTAGAATTGTCATGGATCAGTTCAAGGCTCTCGGAGCTTTACCTCTGACCATAGATCTCGATGAAATCTATCAGGCACTCAAACTCGGTGTCATAGATGGAACAGAGGGAACCCTCTCTTCCATATACGATATGAAATTCCATGAAGTTCAATCCCATATAACAATAAGCAACCATGCTTATGTTGCACATGTCTTCTGCTTCAGTACCAAAAAACTCGAAAGCCTTCCTTCTGATATCCGGGAACTTCTTGTCTCTACTGCAAGAGAAGTCACTTCTTTTGAAAGAAGAGAAGTCATCATAACGGAGAGAAGGATTCTCAAAACTATCCAGGAGGCAGGTGTTACAATTCATTTTCTTTCACAAGAGGAACGTGACCGATTCAGAAAGGCAACAGATCATATCATCAAAGAAAGCAAAGAAGTTATCGGGATTGACATATTGGATAAAACAACAGAGCTTCTAAAAAATATTACAACGGCTAAAGAGTTGAAATTCTAACTGTTTTTTAAACAATATTATGGAGTATTTAGAAAGAATTCATCTCTTCTTTCAATTTGTCTCCCTTCCTGGGGAGCCCTTTCCTGTGAAGAATTGCACCTGGGAATTGCACAGGATTAAGTTCAGGATATTCGATTAATCCTGCTTCACTCGGACCTACGATCAACCAGCCCCCCTCTTTCAGGCAATTCGAGAAGAGTCTCACTGCCTCTACTCTGACATTCTGAGGACAATTTGAAAGGACATTACGGCAAAAAACCAAATCCATATTCCTGGTGCTTTCAATCAACGGAGGACAATCTATATCTGTTAAATTTAGCTGATAAAAATACACCATTTCTTTGAGACGCGAAGAGATTTCAAATCGATCTTCATCTATCTTCATGAAATATTTTTCCAAAATCCCTTCAGGAATGTCACGAAAAGACCAATGACTGTATATGCCTTCTTTTGCCTTTTGAAGAAAAAAGGAATCCATTTCAGTAGCTAATATAGTGATCTTCCACTCCTGGGATGGAGGTATCATCTGATCCACTAGCATAGCTATTGAATACGGTTCCTCACCACTGCCACACCCTGCACTCCAAATATGAATGCTTCTTTCTGCTGAATGACGTGACCGGATCCATCTGGATAAAATATGGCCTTTTAAAACCTGAAAGACAGTAGGATCATAAAAAAAGAAAGTGTCTCTTATGGTGAGATGTTTCAACAGAATGTCGAGTTGTTCTTGATTCAATTGAGATGAAAGCAATGAATGGATATATGATAAGGTATCTTTGTATCCCAGATCATAAGCAGTGGATTCGATCCCCCTTGCTAAATCCGGCCATCTTTCTTTCGGAAAGGAGAGACCGGTCAGAGAGTTGACTGCATCACTCACCTGGTTCATTAAATGATTCGATATATTCTTTATCATATAATGTCCATTATCCATGATGTTCTTGAAATCTGGTTATTACTGAAAAAGCTGATAATATCATAAAAAATGACGGTAATATTGTCAATTATCTAATAATCATTATCATTAATCTATTTTCACCAGTATTAAGACATTATTTTAGATTTACAGGTTTTTCTGCAATTTTTACTTGAAATGCACATGTGAAAGATTGTATAAATCACACAATGACACTATTAATATTTGGTTTTGAACCATCCATTATAAATACCTTGAAATTCTGTTACCGACATTTTCATCTATCAAGGGATCGGTTGTTAATAATGACCTACTTCTCACTCAATAGATCAATATACAGTGAATATTAATTGAAAAACATTTTTTACTGCAATATTCATGCCTATTCATTCTTTTCAAGAGAAATGACCATTATGTGTAATTAATGGAAAGTAAAATACACCCCCTGATGATATTGGATAAAATTTTAAACGAAAGTATTGTAATATTCACTAAATCAAAAGAAATTTCACACGGTCATGCTCACTCCTTGGACACAGAGACTTTATAAATGCAACGGGCATTGATAATATTTTAGATTAATACCACAATGGGTTTGTCATAAAATAAGTAATGCATACAGGTGTCCAGATTGAAGTGGGACTTGTATGATCCGAAAAAGTAAAACCAAAGGGAATCGTTGAACCTATTTCGAGGATTCTGTGTTTGAGGATTGGGGAAATTCTGCATGATGATGTGATGAACAGATGTGACACTCATTTCATGACAGACCCTACGCAGAAAAACATCTGTTGTGTGACGCAGGATGAAGAATAATAAAACACGATCAAATTCCGGAATACAGGAGGAAAATGCACCGATACGTGAAAAATTCCGCCAAATGGAAAAGGAACTCACAAAAGGGCTCATTAAATGGAAACTCAAGCGAAATGGATCGCCGCACTTTAATGAAGAAGTCCTGGATAGAAGTTCGGACAAGATCGTAAACGAAGCCCATACGATAATAAAGAGACGTGCAAGAAGTACCTTAAGAGAAATCAGACAGGCAAAACAAGAATTTCTGAAGACGTACCGCAACAAGGATGATAAATAAGAAGATGAGTATTATTTGAGTACTCATAAATAGAAAGCTATCTGCAAGTTTCTTTCATTTACAACACTAAAGCAAAGCACCAGGGTAATTTGAGAAATGTTATGAATATTCATTGTAATGTGACCGTATAAAAAGATTCAAAGAAATCTTAGAGGGCTACATATAGGATAATAAGCAGCAATCTCACATCCCGTACATCTTTCGGAGGCGATCCGGCAGATCCCACTTTATCATGAGATCTCTGGTACTGGGGGGAACAAGTTCTTGCCAGGCCTCTCCTTCGGCCATTCGTCTTCGCACATCACTGCCCTCCAACCCTTTCTCTTCACTTGATTTCGTCCATAACACTTCTGTTTTCAGCCCCAGTTCCTGAAACTGCTTGAGTTTTCGATTTCCCCATTCATCGTAGATGGTCAAGAAAAAGGTGGCGTCCAGGGGTACATAGTACTTGTATAATTCAGGCAGATTGATTGGGAAGGGGACTACGGAAAAATCCAATTGACTCACACCGGAATTCACCATAGTCCGCCAAACCATTATATAACGCTCGAAATATGTTAATGGGTTTGCAACTGGGCTGCTCCTTTGAACATCTGCAGGGTCTTCCCTTGTCAGCGTAGGATCAGGGTTGGTGATGCCGATGACAAGATGTTTACACCTTTTCTTTCCGGCCATTAAGTACTTCAGGTGATCATTATGCAACACCTGGAATCTCCCGTGAATTACTCCCTTATCAATCATCAATTTTTCCTCCTAAAGGATGATTGGATTCTACTTGAAATCAGATAAATATGTATAAACTTGTGAAATGAACCCTATGCCCTGGATTTTGTGGACGTATTCCTATATCTATATGCTCCAACCAATCTTTTTAGAATAACCACATTTGGGTGAACAACCAGATAACAAAGTGCAAGGAGAGGCATAGACGGCCAGAAAGGGGCGAACAGCGCACAAATTATCATGACACTTGTCCTGGTTCCTTTACTTGCCAGGGTCGGCTTGCCGAGGTCTATACCCAGTCCACCTGCACGAGCTGTGGAATAACTGATTTGATTAGATCCTATCAGGGCAAGATATCCCAAGACAAGCGTCAACCAGAGAGGGAAAGCAACCGGCAATCGGATCAGGTAGATAACCATTCCTATTACCATGGCTCCATCCGGATAGCGGTCTAACACGGAGTCAAGAAACGCTCCTGCCTTACTTTCTCTGCCAGTCAATCGGGCAAACTGTCCGTCTACTCCGTCCATAATCTGAGATGAAGCTGAGATGAGACCTGCCAGCCAGGCCCATCCTATTGCGAAGACACATCCACCCAGTACACCAAGGCATGTAGAGACTATGGTAATCATCCAAGGACGAAGCCATGGAAGAACAACGAGCTTTGGAGTAATGTGTGCAGACAGATGGCACTTGATCCACTTTAAAACAAACCTGTCAGTAGGTTTTGTTTTCCATGAGTCTGAATCGGAATGTACTTTCGACATTGTATCACCTTTACACTTCTTGTAAAACTGTTCACTTGTCATGTGTCAGATGTTCTTGTTTGATGAAAGTCTGCTCCTGCAAAGACTTCGACCTTGGTGTGAGAAGAGAGAAACCCATGGATTGCACTCTATACTCAATCATCAGAGCTTTCTCGAATCTCAAAGCTCTCCATATCCGTATGGGTTTTAGTTGTCACTGCGACTTTTTAAACCTGAAACCTGCGGATCTGCAATCCATGAACGGTCACCTTCCTCTGAACTCAGCTTTAATGTCTTCGTGTCCATCCAGGAATGACATTTTTTTAACGAGGGCAAGGCAGGCAAAAGTTTAAATTGCAAGAGCACATCGCATATTTAAAAAATACAATCTGAGTCTGACGAAGAGGTTGCGGAAAATAAACGTTTATGGATGTGCACCCACTGTGAACTGTAAGCCGTGAATTGTACTTTTGAGAAACATGAGTAATGAAAAATCTTGCATCCTTGATCCATCACTCTTCTCTATCAGTTTTTAGGGTTTTGCGCGCGTTTGTTGGTTCAGAGCCTCATAATAATTGGCATATTCCTGTTGCACTAAAGGATAATGCTGATACACTTGCAGAAAAAATTTAAAGGTGGCCATCTTTAAATACGAATATACCAATGTGGCGGAAATACTCGCAATGGCAATTCGCAAAATAAATAGCGGAATGGTAAGAATTACATATGCAGGTATGACCAACACAAAAACTGATTCCACAATAATACGTGCAACAAAAAACATCCACGAAGCAAGCAGCAATCGTCCGCTCGTATAGAGCTTAAAAAACAAATTCAACTTCTCCCCAAATCCTCCGCGGGAAATAACTGCAATCTTTGAAGAATAGGAAAAACCGGCCATAATAATCGGACCAGCCATTCCAATCATTCCTGACAATACTAACAGCCACAGTATTGAAGGGAATGTGAGCCACAAATATTTACACACTCCAAAGCACACCAGAACCCAGACTCCAGCTGCTCCACAGACAGATCCCACTGCAATAGCATCCCACATAATCTGACGAGCACGCAAAGTGGCCAGTGCTTTTATTATACCAAATCCTGTCCGCTCACGGCGGTGCATGCGACGCATATCGCTGGAAGGCCACAGGGATATGATTTGCTTCATCAAAAACATACCAGCGAGAACCAACACGATCCGATAGTCGTATACCCAGTCCCCCAATGTTGCAGGAAGATTTTCAAATACATAGGTTGCCGCCTCTGGTCCGAATTGCAATACTTTGGAAAACTTTTCTTTAACCCCTTCAACCTTAACATAGCGATGAACCAACCGATCAGCAGCAATGAGAATGAAAATCAAAAGAAAAAAAGATTTGTTTGCCACCAATTCCTTTATGGAATGAACAGTCAACAATTGCAGGTATCGATTCACAAAATCTCCTCACGGCATGAACCTGGCATTCTGTGTTTGAGTCAATTCTACATTCACCCGGTCTCTCAATTTCTCAGGGAGGTAAAGTACGAGTTCATGGGTGAGTTCGGCAAAATACCCCCCTTTTTTTACATCTATGAGGATATGGAGCTTGCCGTTTTCGTATCTTCTTTTAAGCTTCATTTTGTGTGATACGTTTGTCCAGGAAAATCCCCATGCATCCATGATGATACGAGGAGAGACCTCACTGGAATATCGAGTAGTTAATTTTCCAATGTCAGCGTTCGTCTCAATAAAGACAGTATGGGTTTTTGGTGCTGGCTTAATGTGTTTCACATGAGTTTTATAAAACGGGCGATGAAGCATGAAACCAATACAGATAGCAATCCCAGCAATTAATATAACTATGCCGATCAACCGTTTATTAAGACGGGAGATACCTTTCACATTGTTTTCGCTCTTTTTGGGAACTTGAAGTACCAAATAATAAAGAGCCACAGCAACCATCATCACAATGCCAAGCGACCATAACGCAGAAGACGGAAAATGAGCACCCTGGACAACACGAGTGAAACTGATTACCGTCCCCCATGCAATTCCGAAGAAAAAGCCGCCATAGGCAAACCATACAGAATACCTTCGAAAAAATATTAACGTACAAAAAAGAAATCCCATCGTACAATGACCGCATGGAAACCCTTTCCCTTTCCCCGGCACACCCGGCTTGGAGACAGAGTGATATTCCCACTCTCCCCCAAACTCTTGAACCTGTCTTGGGCGAGGATGGCCCCAATAATTCTTTAAAATACCATTTACAATAATACCTGAACCAATCACAGCGGTCAAAATTACGACCAACATCACACGATGTATATGCCGAAACTTGGGTTTGATGAGAGAGATAGACCATCCAATCAATGCTATTAACGTCAAAAGGAGACCAGGGATGGTACCATAGTGGTAAATCAGAGACCAGGGCTGTTCATGACGTAGATACCATCCTTTTTCGGTTGTATAGAATTGTCCGGCAATGAGACGATCCAGATCCCATTGGATTATGAACCATGTTGCTATCACGAGCAAAGAGGAAAGCAAAGCGAGGAGCATCAATCCTTTACGGACATTGTTGGCATTCTTATTCTGAATTTCTTGATTTCGCGGTACATCAGCAGGGAAAATTCTTTCCAGACTCATGAAATCTATACCAAATTATGGTGAATGGATTGCGAATATCCAAAATGCACTATACTATAGAGTACCCTTGTATCAATTGGAACGATGTGATTGTAGGGGATGCTTATAAAAGGGAGGTAATGATTCTCCTCCCCTGGTTTATCCCTGAGACAATTCCATAATAAATTGACTGAACTATTATCAATTCTAAATCAGTGTCTACTCTTTCCCAATTTTTCAAACAACTGAGATTTTTTACCGAAGGTTTTCTTCATTGAAGTCATTCTTACAAGATAGAGATTCGTA
>JAXHSZ010000154.1:0-18439 GCA_034190725.1 Thermodesulfobacteriota bacterium | reverse complement strand
TTTACATGTTTTTTATGCCTGAATTGTGTGTATTTAGTCTGTTTAAACCATAAGAAAGAAAGGAGGTGATAATGAAACATCGATTAATAAACAGAGAAAGCACTTTTTTGTCAACACATTAATGCAAACAAATGGAGGATTTCTTATGAAAAAGATTACTGTTTTAGTGTTGGTTATTTGCTTTGCAGCTACTTTTGCTTATGCCGGTACTCGGGAAAACACAGGTTGCGGACTTGGTTCGATGATTTTAGAGGGTGAGGATGGATTACTTTCTCAAACCCTTGCCGCCACCTTAAACGGTTGCTTTGGTAATCAAACTTTTGGCATCACCTCTGGGACTTTAGATTGTGAGCAACAAACGACTCTCGTCCAAAACAAAGCAATCAGAAAATTCGTTGCTGACAATATGGATAGCTTGGCCAAAAATATAGCCATGGGACACGGCGAATCTTTGACCACATTAGCTGAAATGATGGAAATACCAAACGACGCACGCACTGAATTCTATTACACTCTGCAGTTCAACTTTGATGCGATATTTCCTGCCGCAGACATAACTCCTTTAGATGTGGTGAAGAATATCGACAAGGTATTGAAAGGTTAACAGGTAAATTTCCGCATGTGTAAGAAATTCGGGAGGTACAACTCTATGGGAGGCTTGGTGTCTCCCGTTTTTCTTTTTATCATACTCTTCCCATTCCTCCTCTTTCCCCAGCATGTCTCATCTGCAGATGATTCATATGTAAACTCCCTGATCAGCCTGGCAGAAGAAAAGGGGCTTTTCAAAGAAAAATACTGGAAAATTCTGCTTCATTACAAAGACACTCTCTTCGGGCAAAAGAGTCTGATCGATGACCCGGCTTTTTTTTTAGCTAAAAACGGGAAGAATGATCCCAAGGCGGAGCTTGAAGCGACACTGAGGGCATTTTTCAGGAACTCCGGCAAGGGTGACCCGGCTGTCTGCAGATTCATCGCTAGATTCACCTGGCTCAAGAAGCAACTCAATATAGATGTCTCAGAGCTGCCCCTGGGCCGGTGCAGTGCATTCGACAATGTCATAGGAAGAATAAAGCCGACATCGGTCGCTCTCATCTTTCCCGCTGAGTATATGAACAACCCTGCGTCCATGTTTGGACACACACTCATAAACATTGAATCAGGCGTGAAAAGCAAACTGCTCGCTCATACCATCAACTATTCGGCATTTACAGGAGAGACCTTCGGCCCTCTCTTTGCGTTCAAGGGAGTTTTCGGATTTTACAGAGGATACTATTCCATGCTTCCGTATTACGAGAAAGTCCGGGAATATTCAGATATAAGTCAAAGGGACATGTGGGAATATGAACTGAATCTGACAGAAGAGGAAGTGAGAAAAATGTTGATGCATCTTTGGGAATTACAAAACATCTATTCTCAATACTATTTCTTTACTGAAAATTGTTCATTCAATCTTTTGTTCTTACTTGATGCAGCAAGACCTTCTTTAGACCTTACAAAGTCTTTTCGTCTCAGCGTTATCCCCATAGATACAGTCAAGGAGATTCAAGAGAAAGGACTCGTGGTAAACGTGGATTACCGCCCATCCAAATCTACAAAGATCCGATATATAGCATCTCAACTCAATGATATTGGTCAAAAACTTGCCCTCCTCATTGCCGAGGAAGAGATGCACCCTGTCGAGATAATCGACTCGCACATGGGACTGGAAGAGAAAATCATAACGTTAGATCTTGCAATTGAATATATACAGTATCGATATGTGAAAAAAGAGATCGATCGAGAACGCTACACAAGCGTCTTTCTCAAGACACTGAAAGCACGCAGTAAATTACGGGCTTCAAGTGAAAAGTTGTATGAATTACCAGTACCGGACCAACCGGAAAAGGGTCATGGCTCAAACAGACTGGGGCTTGGATTCGGTTTTCAAGACGGTGATCTTTTTGAGGAGGTTCGTTATCGACCTGCATATCACTCCCTCCTGGACGATGATCGGGGATATGATCCGGGAGCACAGATTCAATTCGGTAACTTCAATCTCCGTTACTATTCCGAAGATGATAGGTTGGTTCTTGAACGATTTGACATCATAGACATAATATCACTGGCTCATCGGGACAGGTTCTTTAAACCCTACTCATGGAAGTTCAGCACAGGGTTCAACCGGAAATATCTGTATGACGGCAGAGACCACCCTGTGGCCCGAGTTAATACTGGAGGAGGATTCTCCTACTACAAAGATCGAGTGGGGCTGTATTATTGTATGGTGGAGACCGATCTTAATGTGAGCAGCAGGCTGGACGATTCCTTTGCCCTGGGTATAGGGCCGTCAATCGGACTGAAGGGGAAGGTGAACAAAACCTGGCTGATTCATGTCGGAGCCAGTTCAATATATTATCCATTGGGAGACACTCACTGGGATCTGAAGGTGTCGCTCGACCAGAACTTCACGATCAATAGAAATAACAGTGTTGTCTTGGAATGCTCATGGAATAAATCATTTGACCATGACTACGGGGAATTTGTCTTGATGTGGAATTTGTATTTCTGACATGTGATTGTTTGTGGGTCCAGGGTGCGAAGGTTTCAGGTTTACACATACTCTGGAATGAGAAGGCTACAGAATAGCCAGCACAAAAGGAGGTTCTCTATGGCGATCTGGAAAAGTATAGAAATGGGGAAGCTTTATATGGGTAAGGCCCGTTTTGGAAGTGATCTTCTCGAAGAGATCACAGACCTCTGCCGAACGGAGGGTGTGAGCACTGGATGGGTCAAGGGGCTGGGAGCAGTTCAGAAGGCGAAGATCGGGTATTACGGACAGAGCGACCGTCAGTATAAGATCATAACTCTGGATCGTGGCATGGAAATCACCCATCTGGTGGGAAACATTACACTCAAAGAAGGTGACCCCATGGTGCACGCACATGTGTCCCTGGCCGACTCGGATGGATTGACATACGGCGGTCATCTGGTGTCAGGCACCATAGTCTTTGCGTGTGAGTTCATTGTACAGGCCTTTGAAGGCCCGATCTTCGAACGCGGATTTGATCAGGAGACAGGCTTGCCCTTATGGACAATGGCTGAAGAATATTAAGGCATCCACAAATAGAGAAGCTGTAACCCCATAATCTCTTTTATGGAGCCCATATCAATATTGATCAGATTTATTGTGTTTATTTCAGGGTTGAACGGGCCTGAATAGATGTTATTCCGGTAACTGAAAGGTCGATGATAAACAACCGTCTTTGCCTCGGTTATATTTGCCTTCTTTTTGAGTAATGCAATTGCATCATCCAGATACCCGACCTTATCGATCAGTTTCAATGAGAGTGCCTGTCCGGTAGTATAGACCCTGCCGTCTGCAAGTGAAATAATTTCATCCCTTGTCAATCCCGCTCTGTTCTCGGCCACGATACTGATGAACCTCTCGTGCAGCTCATCTACGATTGTTTGCAATATTTTCCTTTCATCTTCAGAATTCGGTCGAAAAGGGGATAACAGGTCCTTTTTATCACCGGATTGAACACTGTCGTCTTTGATCCCCACCTTTTCAAACAGCCCTTCCGCATTAAACTTAAAGGCAACAACCCCGATCCCCCCCGTTATGGTAGTGGGATGAGCCACGATGGCGTCTGCGGCAAGAGCCACATAATACCCCCCTGAGGCGGCCATATCCATCATGCACGCCACAACCGGAACTTTCTTTGCTTCCTTAAATTTTTTTATTTCCCTGTATATGATATCACTGGAGGTGACGGTTCCGCCGGGACTGTTTATTCGGAGGATCAAACCTCTCACACGCTTATCCGTAAAGGCCTTTGACAATTCTTCGCGAACACATGATATCATGTTGGGTTTCTCCGGCAGCAGAGAAGGTCCAGTTCGTTTTTTTGCGGTGATCACACCAGAAATATCCACAAGGACAATCTTCTCTTTACCCTGCCCTGCAACAACCGTTTCTGTGAGGGGCCCTGTTTGTTGTACGAAATGAAAAGAACAGGCGGAGAGGAATACGGTCAAAATAAGGATAAAAAACACAAAACTCGTAACAAAGACTTTTTTTACTTTCATATTCTTTCCTCTGTTTCAAGGAAGTTTGAGAAACGATTCAATCACAAAAACATTATCGTTATTAAAAAGACCCGACTTCCACATTATGCATGGCACTTTGGAAACTGTCAATACAGAAAACAATCTGCCCTTGACCATAAAAACGTTCTGATATATGATCTTTGAGGAAAGATTCTTCCAAAATTAAACTCTCACCCTGATTTCAATGTGTTCCAATTCCATGTCATTTGACATGGCTGTTTCCCACTTTGACGTCATTCTGCATTGAGGGCCTGCCAAAATAATTTGCTATTTTAGCACCCTGAATGAGTCGGATTTAACAGCTTGATTGAACAGAACCGGAGGAAGAGTATGGATGCTTCTTCCAGACCAACAGGAACTCTCTATGTCGTTTCAACCCCCATAGGGAATTTAGAAGATATTACCTTCAGAGCAGTGCGGACATTGAAAGAAGTCGACCAGATCGCCGCCGAGGATACTCGAAGAACAAAAATACTGCTTGCCCATTATGGAATTAAAACCCCCCTCACAAGCTATCATGAGCACAACAAACAGAGAAAAGGCGGGCAACTCGTTTCCAGTCTAAAGGACGGGCGCAACCTCGCGCTTGTATCAGATGCCGGTACCCCCGGTATTTCAGATCCCGGTTATCACCTGATCAAACTTGCCCTTGAAAGCTCAATCTCTGTTATTCCCATCCCCGGAGTATCTGCCGTTATAACGGCCCTGAGCATCTCAGGGCTTCCTACTGACAGCTTTATTTTCCAAGGCTTTTTACCGAGGAAAAAAGAGGCGAGAAGGCATATTCTAAAAGATTTGAAGGGCGATCGAAGAACTGTAATTTTCTACGAATCACCTCAGAGGATAGTAACAACTCTTTCCGACCTTTTGGAAATATGGGGAGACAGGCGTGCTGTTGTTACCAGAGAACTCACAAAGTTGTTTGAAGAAGTGATACGGGGTACAACAGAGGAAATCCTCTATATTCTTAAGAATCGGCAAATAAAAGGTGAAGTTACTCTCCTGGTGTCCGGGAACACAGATCTGAATGAGAGAGATCCCATTTCCATCTCTCAACTGATTCAGAGTTATCAAGCATTATACGATCTTTCCATGAAAGATCTGGCAAATATGATTTCAGTGGAGGAGGGCATCTCCAAGAGAGAAGTATATCAGGAAATACTCAAATTAAAAAAGAAAAATGCCCCCTGAGTAGCCGAGTGTCCATCCAGAAACAAGATTTTTTGTAAGGTCAAGAAGGACGAAGTTTTTTTACCGCAGTAATACATTGAAAATTTCGAGGATTAAAATTTGAGACGGGCACAAAAACTGTGTAAAATACCCATTTATTAGATGGGAACTCACCTAAAGTTACCTGAGGGAGATACCGATATAGATGTAAATATAA
This sequence comes from Thermodesulfobacteriota bacterium, assembly GCA_034190725.1. GTDB lineage: Bacteria > Desulfobacterota > UBA8473 > UBA8473 > UBA8473 > JAXHSZ01. The sequence continues at coordinate 12,963 of JAXHSZ010000154.1, read as the reverse complement.
CCCCGTCAACAGGAGGAGAAAGATGGCAAAGATAGATGCCTTCTTCAAGCTAATGAACGATCTAGGGGCCTCTGATCTCCACCTTGTATCCAACTCTCAGCCGATACTCCGCATAAGAGGAGAGATGGAAAGGGTGAAGTACTCAGTCCTTCAGAACGATGACTTGAAACCCATGCTCTATGAAATTGCGCCTGAAGAGAAGATTAAGACCTTTGAAGAGACCGGTGATATTGACTTCGCATATGAGATTCCCGGTCTCGCTCGATATAGAGCCAATTATTTTCAGCAGCTCAACGGGATAGGTGCCGTCTTCAGAGAGATCCCCAGTGATATACTGACAATCGAAGACCTTGGCCTTCCTCCTGTTGTTTCCAAACTGGCCATGCTCCCTAAAGGCCTTGTTCTGGTTACCGGACCCACAGGAAGCGGGAAATCAACAACACTTGCCGCCATAACAGACCACGCAAATAAAAACAGAAAAGATCATATCATTACGATTGAAGATCCTATTGAATTCGTTCACACGAATAAAGGCTGTATCATAAACCATCGTGAGGTGGGGCAACACACAAAATCATTTTCTGCAGCCTTAAGAGGTGCCCTTCGAGAAGATCCTGATATCATCCTTGTTGGTGAGATGAGAGATTTAGAGACCATTTCTTTGGCTATAGAAGCTGCGAATACAGGACATCTGGTCTTTGCAACCCTTCACACTCCCAGCGCAGGAAAAACAATCGATAGAATAATAGAGGTTTTCCCCGCCGAAGAACAGGCCCAGGTCAGGTCCACTCTGGCCGACGGGATTAAGGCCGTTCTAGCACAGTCTCTTTTTAAAAGGATAGACAAGAAGGGAAGGGTTGCTGCAGTGGAGATACTCATCTGTACACCGGCTGTACGTAACCTGATCAGAGAAGGCAAGACATTCCAGATACTCTCCGCTATTCAGACAGGAAAGAAATACGGTATGCAGTCTATGGATGATGCCATGATGGAGTATCTCGAAAAGAGATGGATCTCCACGGAAGAAGCATATAACAAATGCATCGATAAAGCAAGGTTTGAACCTTTCTTAAGAAAACCCCCAGAGGACTTTACAGAGATCTGAAAAACAAACTTTCAGGATCCTTTGTTTCACTCACATCAGCGTTACGGAGAATACCTATGAGAAAACTCGAGATTGACCGGATACTCGATACCATGTTGCAGGCCTATGATGATGTCTCTGATTTAAATTTTACCGTTGATAAGCCATTACAGGTTGAATCCTATGGAAAACTCGTCCCTGTTCCCATGGAACCTCCTTTTGACAAGCTTACACCCTTCCAAACAGAGATGATTGCTCTCAATCTCTTAAATATGGACAGACATCTCATCCGAAAGTTGCTGCACCAGGGGTATTGTGATCTTTCATATTCCTTACCCGGAAAGGCAAGATTCCGGGTGAATATCTTCTCCCAGAGGGGCTCGTTCTCAATTGTCATGAGAAAACTTGAGAACAAGATACCTACAATTAAAGACCTCAACCTCCCCCAAGTCTTTTACAAAATTTCTCAGGAGAAAAACGGCCTTGTGCTCGTAACCGGGGCAACGGGGAGTGGGAAATCCACTTCTCTGGCAACCATATTAAACGACATCAATGAATCCAACCCTATCCATATGATAACCCTGGAAGATCCAGTAGAGTATCTGCATCCCCAGAAAACCGCTACAATTAACCATAGAGAGTTGGGGACGGACTTTGATTCCTTCTCAAATGGCTTGAAGGCTGCACTTCGACAGGCTCCTAAAGTGATTCTCGTTGGTGAGATGAGAGACAGGGAAACCGTAGAAATAGGTCTGACCGCCGGGGAAACCGGTCATCTTGTCTTTAGCACACTCCACACCATAGATGCCGGTCAAACAATCAATAGAATTATCGGTATGTTCGACCAAGAAGAAGAAAGATATATAAGACTTCGTCTTGCCGATACAATAAAATGGATCGTATGCCAGAGGCTCTTGCCTGAGGTTGGAGGAGGAAGAATAGCCGTCTTCGAGATCATGAGAACAAGTCTAAGAATCAAGGATGCCATCATAAATGGAGAGCAAGAAGGAAAGACCTTCTATGATATTATATCAACGGGTGATGCACACGGAATGCGAACATTTGACTCGGATATCCTTCACAAGTACAAAATGGGTCTCATATCAGAGGAGACTGCCTTGGCCTATTCATCAAGAAGAGCGATTGTTGGGAGAGGCATCGACATGATCAAAAGTGAAAGAGGACAAAAAACTACGGATATTGACGGATTACATCTTGATGAAGACTATGGTAAAAAATTTGAAGATACAGAAGAATATGCAAGGAGTATATAGATGGAAATTTTCTGTCAATCATGCAAGGCCAGACTGAAGATACGTGATGATAAGTTACCTGATGATAAAGCTGTTCAGATAAAGTGCCCTAAGTGCAATTCTGACATTTCTGTGAATACGAATACCCCGAAAGAAAATCACGAAGCATCTCATAAGGCATCAAATAACGGAGGTCCTTTTGATCTTGACCCAAAGGGAAGTTCTCTTTCGAAGCCATCTGCGGAAGTCCAAACTGTTGAGATGTCCATGGATGAGTTTGTTGATTTCCTTGAAGAAGGTCTGCAACGAGCATTGATCTGTGACGATGATCAATCCAATCAAGCCCTTTTGAAAGTGACATTAAAAGAGCTGGGGTATTGGTCAAGCATAGGGGGGGGCCCCAGTGACGCACTGGAGAAGATGCGATTTACACATTATGATCTCGTGGTTCTCAATGATGGATTCGGTGGACTCTCATTGTCTGAAAATCCTGTCTTAAATTACATACAAACCATGCCCATAACCACAAGAAGAAATATCTTTGTTTCATTAATAGGTCCACAATTTAGGACATATGATAACATGACGGCACTTTCAGAGAGTGCAAATGTAGTGATCAACCAGAAAGACATGCCAAATATAATGACCATATTGAAGAGTTCCATATCCGAGAATGAGAGATTCTATGCTGTCTTTCACGAGATTTTAGATTCTGCAGGAAGAGTGTAGATCTCTGTTCAGCAAACTGCCATCATGCAAGCATATCATCTTGAAACAACTGCCTTTTTCACAATGGTGCCCTTCTCCCTCTCTGCAATACGACTCCCCATGAGATATTGAGTGAATACGACCACCCTTTCCAAATCCCATGTAAGTCGGACAAATCTCGCTTCCAATCATCATCTCTAGTATCCCGTTTCATAAATTTTGCAGGGGAAAATAGCACTCTGAAAGAGTAATGTATTTCATCCTCTTTTAGCAACATTGAAATCCGAAATTCGAATATCAACGTACGAAACAAATTCAAATGACAATACCATATCAAAATTGTTCTGAATTTTCGATAGTTGGGTTTTGGTTCTGTTTCGGATTTTGGATTTCGACATGTGAATTTTCATTATTATTGATACTTTTTGTCAACGTGTCAAATTGCTAAAATCGTGCGCAGAACTTTTGAGACATCTCATTAGTGACTTGTCAAAACACAAGGATGTCCCTCAAAAGAGGGGACACCTCAATTCAATCTCACCAATCATAACAACCCAGGATTATTCCACTGTTATAGGCTTTCTCCATGTACAATCCAGGGGGAGACATATAAAAAAATCAGTTTACCTTCAATACGTTGTATGCTATATACCTCATTATACTCATAGGCGCAGAACTCAAGAGAGGAGAGACAATATGCCTGAAAAAAATGACACGCCTGAATCGAAAGACATTAAAGAAAAACTCTCTTTTAAAAAGGATATTGTTTGGGATCGACTTGAAAGCAAAGAGAAGGAGGATGTCTTCGTATTTGCTGAAGGATACAAAGAATTCCTTAATAGGGCTAAGACGGAACGAGAGACCGTGAAAGAAATAATACATTTTGCTGAGCAGAATGGTTTCAAGAATTTTCAAACCGCATCACATGGAGGTAAAAAAATATACAAGGAAAATCACAATAAAATCATAGCCATGGGCATCCTGGGAGAACGTCCTATTGAGGATGGGATCAGGATAATCGCTTCCCATATCGATTCTCCCCGACTCGATCTCAAACAAAATCCCTTATATGAAGAGGTGGACCTCGCACTTCTCAAAACACACTATTATGGAGGGATAAAAAAGTACCATTGGGTCTCACGGCCTTTGGCCCTTCATGGTAAGATCATTAAAGAAGATGGAAGTGAACTGGATCTCTGCTATGGAGAAAACGAAGATGATCCCATCTTTACCATAGTGGACTTACTCCCTCATCTTGCCCGCAAAACTCAATATGAAAAAAAACTTGAAGACGCCATTATTGGAGAAAAGCTGAATATCATTATCGGCAGTATTCCCTTCCCTGACACGGACATGAAGGACAGGATAAAGCTTCAGGTTCTTAAATACCTGAACGATACTTTCGGGCTGATTGAAGAAGACTTCGTCAGCGCAGAATTAGAAGTCGTTCCTTCCGGAAATGCAAGAGACATCGGTTGGGATAGAAGTCTCATTGGCTCTTATGGTCAAGACGACAGGTCCTGTGCATATGCAAGCATGCGAGCAATTGGAGACATAGAGAGTCCAGAGGAGACCTTGCTGGCTCTCTTTCTCGACAAGGAGGAAATTGGAAGCGAAGGAAACACTGGCGCAAAATCCAGATTTCTGGAGGCCATGGTTTTTGATCTTCTCTCTCTAGCGGGAGTACGGGTTGACGAGGGAATGTTAAGAAAAGTCTTGATGAACTCCCGGGCCATATCAGCCGATGTGAACGGCGCCATAGACCCGGATTATCAGGAAGTTCATGAAAAGATGAACGCCGCAAAAATAGGCTATGGTGTTTGTATCACAAAATTCACCGGTTCACGAGGAAAGGTCGGTTCCAATGATGCAAGCGCAGAATTCATGGGATGGCTCAGGCAGCTTTTTAACCGCAATAATATCATCTGGCAGACAGGGGAATTGGGCAAGGTTGACGAAGGCGGGGGAGGCACTATCGCCAAATTTCTTGCGAGTTATGGAATGAACATTGTTGACTGTGGAGTACCTTTACTCGGTATGCATTCGCCTTTTGAGGTTTCGAGTAAGGCTGATGTTTTCATGACCTACAAAGGATACAAAGTGTTTTTTAGCAAATAATGAGGTTCAAATGAGAAGAGTGACTCCCATTCTTATTTTTGTACTCACTTCGGCTACACTCCTTTCTGTTCCTTCTCCTTTAACCTTCGGTAGAGAAGATCCATTAGATATTCACTATTGGTCAGCCCCAGATCATACAAGAATCGTTATCTATATAGAAGAAATCATCAACTGGAACATTATTGAATCAGAACATTCAAACAGGTTGATAGTTGAAATACACTGTACGGGTGAAAAACCTCCCAAGGGAAGGATTTCCGTGAGTGATCCTGTGATCCGGGAGATTCAGGTTGCCGAATCAGATCGAGAAATGATGAGACTGCATATATTCCTTGTTAAACCTGCTGAGTGGGACATCTTTACCCTGGAAAAATACTTAAATAATCCAGCCAAGATGGTAATGAAAATCTCTCGTCCTGATTTGGTTGAACAAGAAAAAAGAAAACGAGCAAAGATAAGGCAGTTACACGAAAAGGGGACGAGGATCATTGTAGTCGATCCCGGTCACGGCGCTGAGGACCAGGGGGCAATCGGTCGAAATGGAACAAGGGAAAAAGATGTGGTTCTTAAGATCGCAAAAGAGATGCAAAAAGTATTAAACAAGAAGAGCGACTTTAAAGCTGCTCTTACAAGATCACATGACTATTTCATCCCTTTGGAAGAAAGGATAAATATCGCACAAGAATACGGAGCAGACCTGTTCATCAGTCTGCATGCAGATTGGACCATAAAAAAGGACGTACGTGGAACGTCCTTCTATTGTCTTTCTCTTCAGGGGGCCAGCGATAAAGGAGCTGAACTTCTTGCAGAAAAAGAAAATCTCTCTGATTTCATCGGAGGTGTACCGATTAAGCGGGAGAATGAAGATCTTCAGACCATACTCCTCGATCTTGTCCAAACAAAAACAATAAATGACAGCTTAAGATTCGCAGGACTTGCTATAGGGGAGATGTCCAAAGTAAACAAGATAAAATACAATAGACCAAAGCAGGCATCTTTTGGTGTGTTGAAATCGCCCAATATACCTTCTGTTCTTGTTGAGATGGCATACTTATCGAACCAATACGAAGAGCGACTCCTCAATAATAGAAAGTTTCAATTTAAGTTTGCAGAGGCATTGTCTCATGTTGCAGTGAGATTTCTCACGCCTGATTCCCTCGAGACGGGAACCGTTGTCCAAAAGAAACACCCAGGGAAAAAGAATGTACACATTGTGCAAAAAGGGGAGAACCTTTGGTCGATTGCTTCAAAATATGGAATCCGTGTGAGCGATTTACAGAAGTTGAATCATCTCAAAGACATACACCACATCATTCCCGGCAAAAAGCTTCTCTTACCATAACAAAAAGGACCTTTTCTAGACAACCGTTCGAAATAACAACGTCTTCTGAACCGATTCTGACGATTCGGATCCTTTTCCGAAAAGGCAACCCTTGCTTAAAACATCTGATTCTATAGGGAGGATAAAAAATGGAATGCCAGAATACGGAAACAAACATGGGGCGATGCAATTGCACATATGAACCATGCAGCAGGAAAGGAAACTGTTGTCAATGTATAACTTATCACTGGAAGATGAAACAGCTTCCAGCATGTTTTTTCCCTCCTGAAGTGGAAAAAACATACGATCGTTCTTTAAAACGGTTTATCTCAATTTATAAGGATATAGTATAAGCGATGTCCATCAGAAAATGCGAGATTTAAAAAAGAAGGGGGGGGCTTTCACATGGCAATTGTTGAAGTGAGCATAGCGCCTATTGGTCTTACTCATACCAGCTTGAGTGAATATGTGGCGAATTCGCTTCTTGTTCTTCAGGAATCTGGTTTGAAGTATCAATTGACCTCCATGGGAACGATAATAGAAGGTGACCTGGATGAGATTTTAGCTACAATCAGAAGTATGCACGAAACAGTATTTAAAGAAGGAGTGATGAGAGTTGTTACGTCCATAAAGATCGATGATAGAAGGGATAAAATCGCTACCCATGAAGGAAAGATCGAGTCTGTCCTCAACAAGATGGAAATGAAAAAGGACGATGACCTATGAAAGAAGCGATGTTGTATGAAAAATTAGATGAAGGAAAAGCGAAATGTGCCCTGTGTAATCATCGGTGCACGATCGGGCCCTCAAAGAGAGGTATCTGCTCTGTGCGAGAAAACAGAAATGGTACACTCTATTCTCTGGTATACAGAACAGTTATTTCCAGAAATATTGATCCAATAGAAAAAAAACCCGTGTTCCATCTCTTCCCGGGGTCGAAATCATTCTCTGTGGCTACCGTAGGATGTAACTTTAAGTGCCTTCATTGTCAAAACTCTGATATTTCTCAAATGCCCAGAGACCATGATCGTATCATAGGGAGTGACTTTTCTCCTGAGGATATTGTCTCTCAGGCAGTTCAATATGGTTGTAAGAGCATCGCATATACATATACTGAACCTACGGTTTTTTTTGAATTTGCATATGATACATCGAAACTGGCCAACAATGAGGGGATAAAAAACGTCTTTGTCACAAATGGGTATATGACCAAAGATGCTCTGAAAACAATGGGAGAATGCCTTCACGCTGCCAATGTAGATCTTAAGTCCTTTTCTGACGATTTCTATAAAAAGGTTTGTGGAGCCAAGTTGAATTACGTCCTTGATTCCATAAAGACAATGAAAGAGATGGGAGTCTGGGTGGAGATCACGACCTTGATAATTCCCACATTGAATGACAACGAAGAGGAGCTGAGAAAACTGGCTGGCTTTATTAAGGAAGTAGGAGAGGACATCCCTTGGCACGTGAGTGCTTTTCACCCTACCTATCAGTTGCTAGATCGTCCAAGAACTTCGGCAAAACTCCTTCATAGAGCACGTGAAATAGGAATTTCTGCGGGCTTGAGGTACGTCTATTGCGGTAATATCCCAGGGGAAGAAGGTGAAAACACATATTGCTACAACTGTAAACAGTTATTGATCCACAGATACGGACACCAAACCATTGACAATAGGATCAAGGATGGGCAATGCCCCGTTTGTTGGGTAAAGATTGACGGAGTCGGTCTGTAATCCTAAAAAGATTATGATCATTGATATGTTGGCATCTTGTCACCCGGACCGAGGTAAAACTTGACCATTCCAATTGACAAAACCGCGGAAATATCTGTACCTATTTTGTTGATTTTTTCATTGACGCAAGTCTGTTGAGTACGTTTTTTTGCCGTTAAAGCCCAATGTTAACTGTGTGCAAAGGGAATGGAGCAAAGGGGGTGTTGCCCATGTGCTTTTGATTTTTGAAAAAATACATAGATTTTTCTATTGGTCCACAAGATATAAATATCGTGATACGTTTCCGTTTCGAAAATTATCTGTTCCTTTAGAATGGTCTTTTAATTTTAAAAATTGGGAGGTATAAAGATGGCTCAAACAACAATTAAATGGCTTAGCCACGCTTGCTTTTCCATAACAACACCCAAAGACAAAGTCATCCTGATCGATCCCTGGATAAGTGACAATCCATTATGCCCTGTAAAAATGGATGATTTAAATCGGGTAGACATCATTTTGGTTACACATGATCACTTCGACCACTGTGCAAATGCAGCAGACATCTCCAAAAAAACAGGGGCTTTAGTTATCGGACAGCCAGAGACAGTAGGAAGGCTCAAAACAGGCCTCTCGCTTCCGGAAGGAAACGTCGTTTTTGGCGGCATCGGCATGAATACGGGTGGGAGTACCTCTGTTGAGGGTATTACCATAACAATGACCCAGGCTTTCCATTCATCTGAAACAGGTTCCCCGTGTGGTTACATCATCAACCTGAAAGACGGCCCCACAATTTACCATGCAGGTGACACAGGTATTTTTGGAAGCATGAAAACACTGGCGGAACTCTATCCCATTGATATTGCTTTGCTCCCCATAGGAGGGTGCTTCACAATGGATCCGGCACAAGCTGTTGCTGCAGTGAAACTCCTCAATCCCAAGCAAGTCATACCCATGCATTACAAAACCTTTCCTATCCTGGAACAGAATGCCAATGGCTTTGTTGAACTGGCGAAAAAAGAAGTGCCAAAAACGAAAGTGACAGTGTTGGAGCCTGGTGGGTATTGCAGTGTTTGAATATCAAGAAGGTTGCCCCCTGTTGAACCATATCCCCAATTCAGGGGGTACCCCAGCACAACGCATTAAATGCTCACTCTACACAAGAGGAGATTACGGGTCTCTTCAAATGATAATCAGTGTTCTGTTCAAATGAATGAGCAACCTTCAGGAGTGTTGCCTCGTCAAAATGTCTTCCCAAAAGTTGTAATCCTATTGGAAGTCCTTTCTTGCTGAAACCACACGGAATGGAAATGCCGGGTATTCCCGCAAGATTAGCTGGGATTGTATAAATATCCAAAAGATACATCTTCAAAGGATCTTCTCTCTTTTCTCCTATTTCAAATGCAGGTGTGGGCACTGTTGGGGTGATAATCACATCACATTCTTTGAAAACTTCGTCAAAATCACACTTTATTAAAGTTCTCACCTGAGAGGCTTTCTTGTAATAGGCATCATAATAACCGGCGGACAGGGCATACGTACCAAGCATAATTCTTCTCTTTACCTCCTGACCAAACCCTTCTGATCTGGTATTCACATACATGTCCATCAATCCTGCGGCCTCAGGAGCCCTGTACCCGTATTTCACTCCATCATAACGAGCTAAATTTGAACTCGCTTCAGCCGGTGCAACCAGATAATATGCTGCCACTGCGTATTCGGTATGAGGTAAAGAAACCTTCTTGCAGACAACTCCAAGCTTTTCCAACTTTTTTATTGCTGCGCATACGGAACTCTCCACATCCGAATCTATCCCTTCCGAAAAATATTCTTCCGGGATTCCAGCCTTTATCCCCTGAATATTCCCATCCATTACCTCTTCGTAATTCTGTACCTTCATATCAGCTGAAGTGGAATCCATTTCGTCATAACCGGCTATTACATTCATAAGGATTGCACAATCACGCACATCCTTTGTTATGGGACCGATTTGATCCAGGGAAGAAGCAAATGCTACCAATCCGAAACGAGAGACTCTCCCGTAGGTTGGTTTCAGGCCAACTGCTCCACAGAATGCTGCCGGTTGTCTGATCGAACCACCTGTGTCAGATCCTAGGGCTGCAATACACTCATCCGCAGTAACAGCACTGGCAGAACCACCGCTGGAACCACCGGGTATTCTGCTTACATCCCAGGGATTCTTGGTTATACCAAAGTACGATGTTTCAGTGGAGGATCCCATGGCAAATTCATCCATATTCGTCTTCCCCACAAATACCGGTTGTTCTTCTTTCAACATCTTAATCACTGTCGCATCATACGGGGGAATATACTCCTTCAGAATCTTTGAACCACAGGTCGTCTTTATTCCCTTCATACACATATTGTCTTTTATGACGAGAGGAATACCTGTAAGCCTGCCGATTTTGCCATTTATTATCCTGCTATCAGACTTTTCTGCACATTCTATCGCATTTTCCTTCATTAAAGTAATAAATGATCCTATTTGTCCTTCAACCTGGTCAATCCTTTTGAATACAGACTTTGTAATATCCAATGAAGATATTTCATTTTTTCTCAACATCTCGTGTAATTCATGTATCGTTAATTCACATAAATCCATACTACCCTTCATTCCTCTATGATCCTGGGAACCCTGAAACAGTCTCTCTTTCCCTCAGGAGCATTCAGCAGGGATTCTTTCTTCTCAAGTGACCGGCCAACAGTATCTTCTCGAAGAACATTTTGAATGGCGCTGACATGGGAAGTGGGTTCAACCGTCTCTGTGTCAAGTTCTTCTAGTTTTTCAAAATATTCCAGTATTGAATTGAGTTGGCGGGTAAAGAGTTCCTTCTCCGGTTCTGTGAATTCCAGTCGAGCCAGCATGGCCACTTTATCTATTTCCTCCATCGTTATCTTCATCTCTTTCCCTCGCATCAAGAAATTTCCTTTTCTCGGCAAGAATATCCAGGGACTCTGTTTCAATACAATTCTTGCCCAAATTCACTGGGACCCAAGACGCCTCTTCTTCAACTCATTGTCATACGCTGAAAGCACATCCCTTCTGCTTAGCATCCCGATTACTTTTCTTTGGTCTTCTTGCTCAACTACGGGTAACTCCTCTATGTTCTTGAGTGTGAATTTCCTGAGAGCATCCTGAAGATCGTCCATAGGTGTGACTGTTATTACATCTGGAATGGCAATATCCTTTGCGTTCACCAATTCACTCAACCCTTCTTCAAACATCACATTACGTATGTCATCAAGGGACATTATACCTACCATTTTGTCATTTTCATCAATAACAGGAAAATACGAGTTTGTCGTATCGGTAACAACCGTCAAAATCTCCCGTAAGGTCATGTCTTGAGGAATCAACATCATCTTTTTCCTCTTGTTCATCACATTTTGAACTTTTAATTCCGCCAAAATGTCAATTACGAAGTCTCCGAGATGAGCAGGCGAATCAACTCGTGAAGAAACCTGCTTTTCATAGATGTTCCATCTCCTTGTGAATAGATATGCAGTAGAAGATGTCAACATCAAAGGAACCAACAACCCATAGCTTCCCGTCATTTCACAAACCATTATCAAAGAAGAAATGGGGACTTTAGCAACCCCGGCGAAAAATGCCCCCATTCCAACCAGAACAAATGCCGTGGGTTGACTTATGATATCCGGGAACAAGAGATGAGCACCCTGTCCAAATGCTCCTCCCAACATGGCACCGATAAAGAGAGCCGGAGCGAACACACCACCGCTTCCTCCCGAGCTTATGGTAAAAGAGGTTGCAAATATCTTTGCTATGACCAGGATTAACATCAATCCTATTGCCATCTTACCGTATATCGCCATCTGAATCCATCCATACCCCATAGCTAAAACCTGAGGGAAAAACATGGCTATTCCTCCCAGCATCAGACCTCCTATGGCAGGTTTGTAGTATGGCCGTACAGGAATTTTGTCAAAGACTTTCTTCTTTAATCCATAAAAGACTCTCACATAAAGAGCCCCGAATAACACACAAAAAACACCTAAGAATGCGTAGAAAAAAAGTTCTAACGGGTTAGAAAAAAGGTATTTTGGAGTATCAAAAAGAACGCCCCATCCGTAAAATGATGAAAAAACAGAATATGCTACGATTGAAGAAATAATTGCGGGAATGATCGCTTCATATTCAAATTCAGGCTCTCTATAAAGTACCTCGGTAGAAAACAAAGCTCCTCCAAGGGGCGCCCTGAACATACTTCCTATACCCCCCCCAGCTCCTGCAATCACCATGATTCTCCTATCACGATCCGAGAGTTTGAGCAAAGAAGCGAGGTATGAACCGAAACCCGCACCTATTTGTGCAACGGGACCCTCTCTTCCAGCAGATCCTCCCGAACCGATGGTTATGGAAGAAGAAACGGCTTTTACTATTGGAACCCTACTTCTCACAAACCCTCTCTTTCTGTGAAAAGAATCTATAACAGCATCTGTTCCATGTCCGGCTGCTTCAGGTGCCCACTTATATATGATTATACCAGCAATCAAACCACCAATGGCCGGTAATAGGCCGACAATCCAATTCGAAGAGAAATGAGAATACGGTACGCTTCCACCGCTTTCACCACCAGGAACAGGCGGATAGTATCCACCAAGATAATTCAGAAAAAATTTTCCGCTTATTTCCAGCATAAAAAAGAAGATGCTTGAACCGAGTCCCGCTATAATACCTGTCAGAGTACTGTAAACAATCCACTTTCCAATAGATTTCACATCAAGATC
>JAXHSZ010000153.1:0-17169 GCA_034190725.1 Thermodesulfobacteriota bacterium | reverse complement strand
CTTAAAGAACCCATTAAAACGATCGGTACATTTAAAGTTCCTATCCGTGTTTACAAGGAAGTTGAACCGGAAATTACCGTTGAAATGTACATATAAGTACTTCCTGTTTGTAATGAACTCAATATCTCATACTCAAAATATTAACCCCGAAGGTAAATTGACGATTTTCGACCCGGATGGCAGGCGTGAAATCGGTCTTGGCCAGTACAATATGATCGGCCGTCATTCTGAGAATCAGATCCAGATAAAAGACGGGTCTGTGTCTAAAGAACACTCTATGATATTCTCCAATGGAAATCATCGGTGGATCATCAGAGATATGGACAGTAAAAACGGTTCGTTTGTAAATGGTATGCGAGTACAGAAAGAGGCGAGACTCCACGATGGGGATGAAATCAGGTTGGGGAATATAAAATGCATCTTCAGGGATAAAAACAGCTTCACAGATACATTTTTTGAGACGAGTAAACAAGAGACGGAACCCATTGTTCTTGCAATAGGTGAGCCGATAGCAGAGTCTCGTTTCCTGCCGGAAAAAGAAATTTCAGACATCAATGAACTTCGCTCTGACTATGAGAAATTGCGCGTCACTTATGAGTTGCAAAGGGACATCGGACTTCTTACTGATATTAAAACGATACTTGACCTCATTTTAAAGCATACTTTTGAATTTCTGGAATGTGACCGTGGCGTGATACTTCTGATTGACAAAGACGGGGAGCTGGAACCAAAAGCATATAAATCTTTGGAAACAAAAGATAAAATGACTGTCTCTTCTACTTTAATCCATCATGTGCAAAAAGAAAAGACCGGCATCTTATCATCAGACATTTCAATGGACAGCAGGTTCGAGATGGCGGACTCCATTGCCATTCAAGGGATTCGTTCCTCTATTGCAGTGCCGATCATCCATCAGGACGACCTGCTGGGTATAATGATCATAGATTCCTCACAAGAGGCAAATGCTTTTACGGAAAAAGACCTGAATCTTGTCACAAATATTGCAAATCAGACAGCCCAAATGATCAAGAATTCCCTTCTCCATGAAGAATTGAAGCTCTTATTCGATAGTTCCATCAGGACACTTTCGGCAATGGTAGACGCCAGGCATTCATTAACAGCCGGTCATTCTCAACGAGTGACAGAATATTCCTTGATGATTGCCAGAGAAATGTGTATTGACAAGCAGGAACTCGATGTTCTTGAATTTAGCGCCCTTCTTCATGATATAGGCAAAATCGGTATTGGAGATCACATTTTGCTGAAAGAAGGCGCCTTCACGGAAGAGGAAGAGATGACCATGAAAACCCACACTGAGAAGACAAAGGTCATCCTTAATAATTTTAAATTTCCAGCATCATTACATGATGTTCCTGATGTGGCTGCATGCCATCATGAAAAGGTTAACGGGCAAGGATATCCATATGGAATGACCGGTGATCAGATGCCTGCCCTTGCCAAGATAATAGCTGTGGCCGATGTTTTTGATGCCCTTACTTCGGTCCGGGACTATCCTAAATACAATTCCAAAGAAACAATCAACTGCGAACCCATGCCGTTGGAGGATGTTGTCTCCATTTTAAAGAATGAATCCGGCAGTCACTTTGATCCTGAGGTTGTGTCTGCTTTTATGAGATGCCTGCCCCGTTTGCTTCTTCATTTTCGTGGAAATCACTTTCCTCCCGAATATGTGGATGATATGATTCAATCCTTGTCCTCAAACACCTTGCATTAAGGATTTTAACGACAAGAGCTTCCTTCCCATACGAAACCACTTGGCGAAAAAGAATTATTTGATTCCTCCTCTTCTTTGTATTATAAAATGATATTTCAAGGTGGGACTTTTCTTCCATTGTGCTTTCTATATTTTATTGAAGAAGTAAAATACTCCATACATCATTCTGAACAAACCCTCCTTGACAATCGTGAACATTGAACTATGAACCTGAGCAATTATTAATAAAGGTGGAGGACTAATAAAGTGTTTGAATATAAGGATTTTAAATATTTCGATGTGCATACGCATTTCTTCCCCAAGAAAATGTTTGACGCTGTCTGGAAGTTTTTTGAGAGTCACTATTGGCCTGTCTACCTGAAGGACACCGCAGAAAATCTCACTCGCAGATTGATATCAGATTATAAGGTGAGACATTTTACAATACTCAACTACGCACATAAACCCGGTATTGCCCATTCCATGAATGAATGGACAAGAGATTTCTGTTCATCTTCTCAATTGCAGGGGATCGCCATTCCTTTTGGCACCATCCATGCCGGCGATGAAAAGAAGGCTTTAGAGATGGATCGGATTTTTGGTGAATTCGGTTTTGCAGGCATTAAACTTCAACTCATGGTGACTGACTTCCACATTTGGGATCAACGCATGAAACCGGTCTATGATAAGATAATGGAGTATGATACGTTCTTGTTTGTCCACATAGGCAAGTATCCGCCGTCTCCAAAGGAAAATTTCCAAATTCCTTATCTTGGCGCTGTTCACCTTGAACGGTTCATGGAAGAATACCCGGACATGAAAGTCATCGTTCCCCATTTGGGAGCTGATGAGTACGAATCCATGTGGAGACTCACAAAAAAGTACCCAAACCTGTACTTTGACACGGCAGCGATTGCTGTCAGAGACAACGCCTTCATGGATGATAAGATGGACCATATTCACAACGAACAAATTTATGAGATTTCGGATCGCATCTTATTTGGGAGTGATTTCCCGGATATCTTTTGGGAATACAGAAACTCCATTTTGGGGTGGCTTGAACGAGAAATGGACTATTCCTTCTATGAAAAGATGTTTTACAAGAATGCCGCAGACTTGTTCACCACATACATCTGATCCTGAAGCAGAGATTTGGGAAAATAGCCATCTATAGATGGACACTCCTTACGTCCCTCTAGCCCTTAAAGTTTTGTATACGATGAAACTCAAGGGCATCCTCTACAGGGCCTGGCAGAGGCATAGAACTTTGAAAAACCCAGACAAAAAGGAAAAAGAAAAGAAAAGAAAAGGCAGGCCGGTTGAGTGGTTTTTCGCTGATTTATCCTTGATTATGAAGCAATTCTGTTGAAATAGGTTTGACCATTTGCCATGCTTCTGAAATATGCTCTGCCTGCCATAAATCATAATTTTTCTGCAAATTTAGCCAAAACATAGGTGTGGTATCAAAAGCACGGGATAAACGCAATGCCATATCAGGCGTAATTGAGCCTCTTTCATTAATAATTTTTGATAATGTTTTTCTGGAAACACCAAGACATTCAGACATATCTTTAATTGTAATGGACAATGGCTCCAAATAATCTTCCTTTATAATCTTCCCAGGATGCGTAGGTTGCCTTTTCATATTTTTCATGGCTTCACCTCTCTAATGATAATCATCATAATCAACAATGAAGGCATCACCGTTAAAAAATTCAAAAAATACTCTCCAATTACCAGAAACTTTAACAGCATGTTGACCCTTTTTATCTCCACTCAATTGATGTAGAAAGGAACCTGGATAATTCATATCCTTTATGTCACTTGCCGCATTGAGTCTATCAAGAATTTTCTCAAGTCTGTTGGCATGTTCCGGTTTGATTCCCTTTTTACTGCCAGTATAGAAAAAATCTTCCAAACCTTTGTGCTTGAATGATTTTATCATAAGTCTTATTGTAACCGTTAAGGTTACATATGTCAAGGTCTTTATTGTTTACAGCGACATACAACCATGCGGACACTGAGCTTAGAAATAGCACCCTAAAAAATGCCCCTCGTGATTGTGCGCCCGCTGTATTTTTTGATAATCATTATGGCCTTCCCTAAAAATGACTGAGAACAAGAATGGTCTATCTAGTGCCCGAACGAAAACTGTCTTTTCGCCAATCTCTGCGTCAGATAAAAATTTTAATCCTGAAAATATTCAATATATTCCTGCGGTTAAAATTTTGATCTTCCTTGACCTTGACGAAAAATCCTAGTTTTCGTTCAGACACTATCTAACAATACTAATGAGAAATTAACCCGGTATATCGACGGCTATGGATGCGTATAATTTCCTGTCTCTTTTCTTCTTTATGGAGTTTGTAAAGGATTTTTCTGTAAATTGATACACCATATTCTCTCCATTGACGATCCGCCTGACAATTCTTGGTATGTAACGCCCTTCTTGAGTACTCTGTTTTCATCACTTTTGGTTTGTATCATAAGGTGGAGTATCAAGTAAGAATAATTTGCCCGTCCTTATTCATCTATTCGATTTCTGGATATCATATTCAACAGTGTTATCGGTCGGAATCCTCTATTACGTAATACGATGTACGACTTACCCGGATTCCTCACTCTGATCGTAGGAAGTTTAATATTTTGAAACTTATATCATGTGTAAATATAACCAAATGGTAACCCTAACTCTTCCCGGATTAAGGTCGCTCAATAGTGAATACTTCATTGGGACCATTGAGAGTTATTACCAATTCTCTCATAATATCCCTTCCTATTAGAACATCTTCTCGATCAAATAGATAGTCGGGTGGACAATGTATGCCCGGTACTGGCGTAAACTTCTCACCACCAAAAACCACTGATACTTTATATGCTGAAATTTTTTTACCAGTGATGGAATTTTGGACTATTTCACAAGGGAGATCATGCCCGATTTTGGCCTCCAACTCTACTTTTTTTGCCCATCTCATAATAGTATCGTCACATCCACTATCAATAAAAGCTAAGATTTCGACCTGTTTTGTATCCTTGTTGTCTGTTAAGAGAGCATCAGTCAATACAGGCCCTTTTCTCACATTTGAGTAACAACTGGTTTTACTATAGGGTTGGTCTTTTATTAAGGTACGCATAGAAATCCTGATCTCATTGTATTTAAGTTCTTGTCATTTTCTTGGCTTAGGGGGGCTGACTTTTGGTAAATCTCTGGAAATTCGCCTGATATAATATCGAACATTACCTACTTTTTCTACAACAGCATGCATAAGTTCGTCCTCATTTTGTCTAACTTCGATAAGTTCTCCGCCGAAGAAACCAGCAAATTGGCCCGGATATTTTTTAATCAGCGTCTCTTCCATTGCTAGATATGCATTCTCCTGGAGTATTAGCTCCTCTTCATCTCGTTTATCTATTATGCCTTTTATCTGTGATAAAGTGTCAGCTGCCTGAGAACGGACGTTTTCATCTTCACTCTTTAATAAGTGAAGCAGTGATAGCCTGATATCAGGCCTTTCCCACAAATGTAATAAAGCTGTGGATGCCTCTGAGCAAACATATTCGTTTTTGTCCTTTAAAAAGTCGAGTAACGTGGGTATAATTTCAATTTTACCCCATCGGCCCAGTAAATAGCATAACTCACCGCGGATTTGTTGCGATGTGCTCCCTTCAAAGTATTTTATTAATTTCTCTAATTTCTTTTTATCAAGTAGACGAATGAATTGTACAACTTTTTGTAAATCCCCCAGTTTTTTATCAGGAGTCCTACTAAACAATGCCTGATATGATTCTTTAAATATTTGTTGAATCATATCAATATCGTTTTTCACTATTTTAGTGATTTCTGAAGTGTCAAATTGGTTAACATAATACACATGAAGTGATAAAAGTTCGCATGGAACTTTCTGATTTGTTACTAGCGTTGCTCTAGTATGTCCTTGCTCCTCAAACGGTTTTAAAGCTTCGATTAAATTTTGTTCAGACCACCGCCAGTAACTATCTGACAAACTCACATCAGAATAGCCTACTTTTACTGCAATTAATAAAAAAATATTTCCGAATTTTACTAATATAAAAGGAATATCCAGTTTTTTATCTTGGGGAAGTTCTATTCTTTTAAATCCTTCCGATTCCACATTCTCAAGTAATTTATCAAGAATAACTTTCTCAGACATCATGTTCTTCGACATGAGGTTCTGCTCCCTTCAATTCGATTCAGGGTCCGTTGAATTAGCCTATGAAATGTTCATTGAAAACCCTATTGAGCTCGTACGAAGGTGATGATCGATTATTTCTTAAATTAATCTGTTACACTTTGCCCAAACACGATTCAACAATGTCAATAAGCTCTTTCACAGATATTGGTTTACTAACGACTTTTACTACCCCAACTTGTTTGAGTTCATCAAGGATTTTTTGGTCTGTTACTAGCGAAACTACAAAAATTGGCATAGAGGGTTCCCGTTCCTTTATTTGCTTAGCAATCCATAATCCAGCAATCCTTCCCCACTTAATTGAGTTTTGTTTTATACGATCAGATACATCATAGCTAGGAAGCATAATATCGAGGAGGACAAGATCAAAATCTAACTGATTTAAAATATTCATTACTTCATTCAATGTCGTGACAATTTTAGTTTCGTATCCTGCATACTGTAATCCTTTTGCCCATTCTTCTGCCAATGCCTTCTCATCTTCGATTATTAATATTTTTTGTCCCATATAATCCCTCTACTTAGGAAAGATGAGTGAGAATGTATTTAGATGCCGATGATTCTTTTCTTTATAGGGTACACTTTTTACTTCAATCTTGGCTTCGTGTTTTTCCACAAAGTCTTTAACCAATACAAGTCCAATGCCGGACCCACTAGGTGCCATTGCAACAGCTTTTTTACTTCTGTAAAACCTCTCAAATATTTTATCATGTTCATCAGACGAAATGAGAGGCCCTACATTCTGAAATGATAAAACTACATCTAGCCAATGTCTATTCCCATCTACTTTAACATACGTATTAGGATACGAATATTTAATTGCATTATCAAATAAATTTAAAATTGCATGTGTAAACATCTCCCGATCAAGCTTAATTGGGCCCCATTTCTTGATTTCATCATTTATTGTTATTTTAATGCTTTTTCTTTCTGCCAATGGAATCATCATTTTTCTGGAAGAAGACAACTTTTCCCAGATATCGACATTCGAAGGTTGACATACCGACAATCCTTTAGCAATCATTTCAGCTCGCCATAAGCGTTCAGTCATTAAGTGTAACCTTTGGAGTTCTATTACAATCTTATTCAGAGCCTTAGGTTTTTCTACATCGGTTGTTCTACCTTCTTGCAAATTTTCTGCTGCCGCAAGAATCGTTGTCATTGGTGTTCTTAACTCATGAGATATATTCATCATGAATGTGTCTCTGTCATCAACCATTCTCCTTAACTCAATATCTTCCTTTTTAACACGCCGTAATACTCCTTCTACTCCAATCTCGTTTCCTTTGACATCCTTTATAATTTTGCTATCTGCTGAAACATAAAAATATTCACCCGTGTTCATCCGCATACGGGCCAAATAACCAATGACAGAGCCACCTTGTTGTCTCAATATTTCTTTGAACTCTTTTCTTCTCTCAGGTTCGACATAAAAATCTTTTAAATCTTTCCCAATAATATTTTCTGGAGAGTCATATCCAAACATTTTTGCCATAGCAGGATTAGCTAGAGTGATTATGTCATCTTGATCGGTTTGATATAATGAAACATGGATTCGTCTAAAGAAATCTTCAGATTTATTAGTTTCTTTTGCAAGCTTCATGATAATAGCCCTTCCAGTCATGGAACAATGCAAAAAAGTCGAATGGGCATAAAATTATTCCTTTTTGCTCAAGAATGTAATAATACTTTCACAACTTGGTATTATTAATCAGTAAGCACTATATCAGAAAAATTTAGGCTCGTTGTGAGAACATTATTCTCACTAATTGTCAAAAATACGGTGATATTGAACAATTATAGATATTATATATTAAAATATCACAGAAACTTTTGTTGTCAAGGGATATTCGCATTCGAATCATTCTAACTGATAATCTATAAAGTCTTTTTAAGAATAGAGGTACTGATTACCCTGCATCCTCACACAGGTCTGTACATGAAGATTCCACCCCAATAAGGTTCCTCGGTTCTATCCCTTTTTTACCAAGCTAAAAAAGCAGACAGGCACGATTCTATCTGGTGTATAAATTTGCTGCTCTGGTGGTATGCCCGTGAACAGCCGCTCAATACTCAATTCATTAAGCGGCATAGGACAATTCAAGGTTACAGTTGTAACATATTCAGCTATCTTTTTCAGAAATGGGTATTATGTGACAGACGAATAATAATCAAGTTGGCACGAACACGGAAAAAAGCTGTTTGATTTTCAGCTTCTAATAATATCGATTGGAAAATCGGCAAGAGCCATATCGTCACTCACCAAAGGTACTTTTTCCAACTTGGCCTGGGCTGCAAGCATGCGGTCAAACGGATCACGGTGAGCCACATCCCAGGTTCCGGCGAGTTGTGCGTGTTCAGGTGTTATATATAACGGTTGAAAACCTGCTCGCTCAATCCATAAAGGAACATTCCTTGCTACGGAAACAGCCTCCGGAAGCTTTCCTAAACGAAATTTGGTAACAATTTCCCATACTGATGCTGAACTTATGTATACAGTGTTATCAATACATTGCACAAGCTGACGGATCTTTATAGATAACCGGGGATCATCAAAGAGCCACCATAAAAAAATATGAGTATCAAGCAACACCGCTATTCCTCCCAAGCCCGTAACTCATCCTCCGGCAAAGGCTCAAAAAATGCATCAGTAACTGCGCCTTTTGCAATGCCTGGAATCCTTTTTTTTACTTGCTCCAATGGTACAAGTTTTGCCCAGGGCTGGCCGGCTTTGGCGATTATTATTTCTTCACCTGCATGTGCACGGGCTAATAGCTTGGAAAAATGAGTCTTTGCTTCATGAACATTTACGAGTTTCATACTCTTCTCCAATATCATATCGACTTAGCTTATAAACTTAGTCTATATGAATACATATCAAAATGCAACACAAAATAGAGTTTTCAGGTAAATATTGGACAGTTTGGGGTTTATAGAACAGTTGAAATCATAAGAAACGTGAGATTGCAAGCGTCATTCCGGCGAAATCCGAAACCCTGCGTCTTTTCAGAATGTTCCTCGATCTGTATACTGGATCAAGGCCGGCATGACAGGAGAACTTTAAACGCTCAAGATTTACAGGATCCATCCACAAATGACTTATGCGTATTCCCTCTTCTGGCCTTGTTAAATTTTATATACTGAAAATAGCTCTTTTCAGCAATCTCTATACGTCAGACTCATTTGCAGGGGTACATTGCAATGCGCCCCTATATAACTAATGTATTCCTGTGGTCAAAATCTTCATCTTCCTTGACCTTGAAGATAATATCTCATTTTTGGATGAACATTAGCTATGTCTGGATGTGCACTAAGGAATCGGAAATAAATAACTCATCGTTTTCGCATCCCACCTTCAGGCCACCTTTTGACGATTATCAATCGCAAAGTCCTCGAAGTAATACTATTGCCTGTGGTTTTGCTCAATCAGATCGTCTGAAGTTGACCTCAATCTGGGCGCGAATTCCAATGACTTATTTATTTCCGATTCCTAAACAGAAAAGGGCATACCATATGATTCAATGATATGCCCTCTCTCCTTAAAAAAACAATTAAATCAGTTAAACAACAGTGACATTTACGGCAGCGGGGCCCTTTTGACCCTGCTCTATGTCAAATGTTACCCGGTCGCCTTCATCGAGACTTTTGAAGCCGGCTGCGTTGATTCCAGTATGATGAACGAATACATCCGGACCATCTTCTTGCTCAATGAAGCCATAGCCTTTGCTGCTATTAAACCATTTTACAGTTCCATTGGCCATAGTGGCATCCTCCTTTACTAAATTTTCATGGTTCCAAACTTCGGGTACCACTTTTGACAAATGGATTTTCCCTTCAGTATAAAACAAACTCGCCAATAAAGACGTGCATTCATGATTCTTAATATTATAACCTATTATTCATTAAAAGCAAGTTTTTTTTGCACAAACCCTCAAGCAAGAGCAATAAAAGACTTTCCACATGAATAATATGAAGAGATGAGAGTATCAACTGAGTTTATGTTTCAGTATTTTCCCAACGGCACTTTTAGGAACTTCGGCAACAAACTCTACAAATTTAGGTACAGCGAAATCAGGAAGGTTCTTTTTACAGAGGTTTATAATTTTTTCCTCACTCAATTCTTTTCCTTCCCGCAGGACAATAATGGCCTTTATGGCTTCTCCACGTTCTTCATCGGGTATACCTATCACTGCTGCTTCCTGAACAGAAGTTTCCTGATAGATTATATCCTCAACCTCCGAACCCATGACAATCTCTCCTGAGGTTGTTATCATATCTTTTTTTCTTCCCTGGATGTAAATATATCCATCATTATCTATTGTGGCCATATCTCCTGTATAAAGCCATCCATCCCTTATGGCCTGTTCCGTTGCCTGGGGCGCTTTCAGATATTTCTTTCATAACACAATCACCTTTTACTATAACTTCACCCAGTTCGCCCGATTGAACATCCTTCCCCTGGTCATCAACTATCCTTATATCTGCATTGATGGCTTCCCTGCCGCAGGATTGTAACTTCTTCAACTCTTCAGGAGATCCTTCAATGATGAATTCGTCCGGTCGCATACCAGCTATTGGACCGCATTCCGCGAGGCCGAACATATTGCCGAATACATTACCGAATACCTTTATGGCTCTCTTAAGGATCTCAGTGGATAAAGGAGTCCCGGCAAAAGCAATATAACGCATAGTACTGATATCATACCTTTCGAGATTCGGGTGATCCAGAAGCTGAATCAGGAAAGGAGTGCCGATACCTGTGTGAGTTGCCCGTCCTTTTTCAATTGCTTTTAGAAAAGATTCAGGAGTAATATCTGCCGCTATAACACAGCTACCCCCTACATAAAAATGACTGAATAAAAAATACGGCATTACTGCCGCCCAGAAAAACGGAATAGACATTAATACTGTATCGTCCCGTGTGGCTTGAAAAGCAAAGACCCCATTTAATGCGAGTGCTAGAGCGCTCTTATGTGTGTGAACTATTTGTTTGGGCAACCCGGTTGTCCCACCTGAATTAATAATTATCAACTCGTCGTCTTCATGAACAGACACATCCGGCTCTTTTGACACACAAGACAAGACGAATTTCTCATAATTTATTTCGCTTCCTTCAGGATCCCCAATAATTATAAAATTCTTCAAACTGCTCAGTTCCTTTTTAAGTGAATCAACAATATCCCTGTACTTCGGCTGAAATATTACAGTATTTGCTTCAATATTTCTTATGATGTGTATCAAGTCTTTCACAGGAAGAAATGGGTTTACCGACATGGAAGCCATCCCCAGTTTTGCTACTGCACAGAAGACTTCAACATGATGATGGGAGTTGTCTGCTATGATTGGTATCCTGTCACCTTTTTTATGGCCTAAATTTAAGAAGCCATGAGCCAGGCTATTTGCCCTTTCATTCAGTTCCTGAAACGTATAGCTTATTTCTTCATAGATCAGAGCCGTCTTTTGCGGAAACCTTTTTGCATTTCGCCTTATAATATCACCGATTACCATTGAGTCGCCTTCTTTCATTAAGAACACAATCTTTTCTTATTCTTCTCTTGGAGAAATCGTTCACGGTTCTCAGTTTACATTTAATGGTTGATAAGGAGGAAGATAAGAGATATGGACGCTGAATTGAAAATTTATGTTTCTAGTAAATGTGAATATGAAGTTATTTACTGAACCGTTTGTAGTTTTTATAGAGCATATGTATCAAATCTTTTTTGTAAAGTACACACAGTGGTCGATTACAACTGTTGAAAATGAGGGCTGCTTCCATGATCCTGAAGTTCATTCAAATTTCATTATAAATCCTGGAGTCATAAAAAACAAGCTATTTCTGAGAACTTATAGATGATTTGACTGATAAATCCAGCAGATCCCTTTCCCTTGACACATCAAGAATCCTGTCATACTATGAAGTGAGTATATGGTTCAGCCCGTTGAGTTCAACACAGTACAAATCCTGCAACGAGGTCAAGGAGGATGGAAATTATGGACTTAAAAGAAGAAATCATGGCAGTTGCACGGGATTTAGGCATCGATCAAGTAGGCTTCACTTCTCAGGGGCGTCTTGAGGATGCACCGCCGTCAGGGGACCTGAGGGGAGTACTCCCCAATGCCAGGTCGGCTGTCGCGCTTGCTGTGGCCCTTGATAAGGCTGCAATACGGGCCTTTTTGGGCAAAGAAGACCAGATGTCCCATGTTAACGACCACAAACAATCATATGTGAAGCTGAAAGAGGCGGCAAGGGCGATCGAGGGGCTGCTCAGAGATGGAGGCTACGAAGCAGTAGCACCCTACCCGAACTTTGACTATAAAAAAGACCAGCCATTTATGGCACTGGTACCTCCTCTATCACATAGATATGTGGCCGTTGCTTCTGGTATTGGCTGGCTTGGCTGGAGTGGGAACCTCATCACTCCTGAATATGGGGCAACAGTATCCGTGACTTCCATTGTGACTTCAGCAGAATTGGAGCCGGACCCGTTAGCAGAAGGAGACATTTGCCAGGACTGCCGCCTGTGCGCTGCCACATGCCCCAGTCATTTCATATCAAAAAAAGATGATACCACGGTGAGTATAGCAGGCCGAACATATACCCATAATAAGAAGGCCAGCAACTTGCGGTGCAATGTAACCTGCGGCGGTGCAAACGGAGTCAGTCACCCTGATGCTCAATGGTCAACGTGGTCGTATAAGGTGCTTGATTTGCCAGCACCAGAAGGCAATGACGAAGTGTTCATACAAAAAGTTCTTGAATACGGTAAAGATCCCAAAAATAAAATGCTCAGGGTAACTCTTAACACCCAGAATCTTGAGATCAGTGACTGGAAGAAGTATGATTGGATTCTGGATAGACTCTTGTTGACGTGCGGCAGTTGTATGCTGATATGCTGGCCCGACAAAGAGGACAGGATGGAGAACTACCGTTTGCTCACCACATCCGGCAGGGTGATAAAAGATGAGACAGGCATAAGGGTTGTGCGTAGATAAGAAATCTTTGATATCCAACTCGTAGCTACGATGCTTTCGAATAATGTCATAAGTATTTATACTTGCTATGCTGGTCATTTCTCTGAGTTTTATGAGTTAAAGGTTCTCACTCCATAATAACAAAATGACATTTCATGCACAAGTCAACTGCTCGAACTCACTCCAAAATCCATTTGTGATTTCATTTAAAAGATATCTGGTTAATAAGTCCAGAGAACTCGAAAAGCAATTTCTTGTTAATCCAGTATCTCCCTGTTGCCTGATCAACAATGATGCGGTTGAAATCAGAAGAATTTGCTGATATTGTTGGTGATTACTGTCAATTGTTGTGGAATAAGATCCTTTAACCTTCTTTATATGGGAATATCCCCCTCATTATGCAAGAAAAAGTATCATTTTCATGGTCTTTTGGGCACAATGATCCGAACATATGGAATCTTTATGGTGCAATGTATAAAAGCCGTCTGTTTGAAGAGTTGGTTGCAGGCCTGTGGCATAAAGGTGAGATAACCGGAGAAATGCATATGGGTATGGGGGAGGAAGGGATCTGTGCAGGTGTCATATCACATCTGGAAGACGGAGATGCCATGGCACTCGACCACCGCGGCACGCCCCCCCTTATCATGCGTGGTGTGGACCCGGTATTACTGCTCAAAGAACTGCTGGGCAGGAGCGATGGGCTGTGTAAGGGGCAGGGTGGTCATATGCACCTGTTTTCAAAAGAATTGCTGAGTGCTTCTTCTGGAATAGTAGGCGCATCCGGCCCGGCGGCGGTTGGGTTTGCCCTTGCTGCAAAATACCTCCGACCTGAAAAGGTAGCTGTTGCTTTTTTTGGAGAAGGTGCAATGAATCAAGGAATGCTGATGGAAGCTTTCAATCTGGCTTTTGTATGGTGCCTGCCGGTTGTTTTTGTGTGTAAGGACAACAAATGGGCTATTACAACTGAGTCAAAAGCAGTCACAGGGGGAAGTGTTACACAACGCGCAGAGTCATTTGGCCTTCCAGTATACGAGGTGGACGGTATTGATGTTGAAGAAGTCTGGAATGTTGCCGGTTCTGCAATTCATTCTGCAAGAAGCGGTGCAGGCCCGTCACTGATTTATGCTCACTGTGTTCATCTGGAGGGCCACTTTCTCGGTGATCCACTGCTGGACATGAGTCGTAAGCCGATGAAGAAATTAAAAGAGATGACCGGTCCTCTGGTGAAGTCCATCATCAGACTCAAGGGAGGAAGTGTAAAGGAACGAAGCGCCAGTTTGAAACTGATTTATGATGCCGTCAAAAAGAATACCCAGGATCAAGTATCACACAAGAAAGATCCTGTACAGTTTTTGCGCGAAAAACTCAAAGTGGATGAAACTCGATTGACGGCACTCGAGAACAATATAAAATCGGATATAAACTCCTGTTTGGAAGAATTGAATTTGGAACAGGGAGACTCATGGGGAAAATGACATTTGCGCATGCTATTGAAGAAGCCATAGGCAAAGCCATGGCAGAGGATCCAACCGTTGTCATCATAGGAGAGGACGTGCATCTGATTCGGGTAAATTTACTTGCCCGTTTCGGCCCAAGCAGAGTATTGGCAGCACCAATCAGTGAGGCTGCTTTTGTTGGTGCTTCAGTGACTGCTGCCATGGCTGGACTGAGACCTATTGTTGAAGTAATGCTTGTTGATTTCATCGGTGTTGCTATGGATGCGGTCTTAAATCATGCAGCAAAAGTCAGGGCATTTTCAGGCGGACAGTGGACGGTTCCGCTTGTCATCAGAGCTGCTTGTGGCGGCGGATATGGCGACGGGGGCCAACATATGCAGAGCCTTTGGGGCTGGCTGGCCCATATCCCCGGACTCACAGTTGTTGTCCCGTCAACACCGGCAGATGCTGCAGGGCTCATGTTGGCAAGTATACAAAGCGATGATCCTGTTATTTACCTGGAACATAAACTTCTGGCAGATTACTGGCTGGAATTTATGGGAATAGGGGGACGGTCCAATATACAATTTGATGTGCCGGAGGAAGGAGCAAAAGGAAACGTTCCAAAGTTTATGTCCGAACCGCCAATTGGAAAGGCAGCAATCCGAAGTCATGGGACTGATGTTTCAATTGTAAGCGTTGGAGTCGGAGTTCACCAAGCACTGTCTGCTGCGGAACAGTTGTCGGAAAAGGGTATCTCCTGCGAGGTCATTGATTTGCGAACCGTTGTGCCCGTAGACAAGGACACCGTGATCCAATCCGTGTCCAAAACCGGGCGTTTGGTCGTTG
The DNA here is from genome assembly GCA_034190725.1 of Thermodesulfobacteriota bacterium. Taxonomy (GTDB): domain Bacteria; phylum Desulfobacterota; class UBA8473; order UBA8473; family UBA8473; genus JAXHSZ01. The sequence continues at coordinate 1,987 of JAXHSZ010000153.1, read as the reverse complement.
TTGATGAGGATTACCGAATGTTTGGCCTTTCAGGAGAACTGGCAGCCATTGGTTTGGAAAATGGACTCCATTTCAAATATAAACGAGTGTGTACGGAATCAACAATACCCTATGCTCACAATTTAGAAAAACAGGCAATCCCAAATATTGAAAGAATAAAGCAGAGTGTCTTGAATTTTTTTGATGAATAGGGAAACTTTTGGCTTTTTCGAGCATATTGTATGAATTTGTAAAAGTTTTTACTTCAGATTCAGTAAGATACAGCCTCGCAGGAGGAGAGAATCGCTCAATTTAGGTTGTAATGTAATTTATGACTGGGGGACTGCTTGTGCGCGCAGTTGGGGTTGGAATCGTATAGTTAGAATCCGGGAAAGAATGAAACATTAGGCACTGCCGTTTTCACAGATTCTTCTGATTCTTTTAGCAATTAGCTGTCTGATTGCAGTTATTTTCTTTGAGTAAAAACCCTCATTTCTCAATGACGTAAAGCGTGAGAACGATAAGGAGCTTTTGTTTCCCATGTCAACCCGTTTTCAGTGAGAACCCAAGGTCATCCTTTATGCGGCTCAAGCCGACTGCTGTGATTTTTTGATCCATGGGGTATGTTTCATCCCCGGGATAGACAACCCAGAGATGTGCCAAATCCAACTCGGATAATGCAGAACGCATAGACCTGGTTATTGCGGGTGCTTCCCGGTATTTCACTTCCACGCCCCACAGTCGTCCCTTCATTTGAAAGACAAGGTCCAGCTCCGCCCCGGTATGCACGGCCCAAAAGAATGATTCTTCCTCATTCAAGCTGAGATGAATTAAGACCTGTTCCAGGGCAAAACCTTCCCAGGATGCACCCAGGCGAGGATGATCGAGTAGTTCCTCTTCACTTGTTATAGCCATAAGCCTGTGGAGAAGCCCTGAGTCACGAAAATAGATCTTGGGACGTTTGACCAACCGTTTCTTGGTATTATAAAACCACGGTTGAAGTTGCCTGATCAAGAAGGTCCCAGAAAGGATATCGAGATACCTCTTGACCGTGGTATCGGCTATCCCCAGACTCCTTCCCAGCTCTGTTGCATTGAATACCTGTCCGTGGTAATGGGCAAGCATCGTCCAGAAACGTCGCAGCATTCGGGCCGGTATTCGAATTCCCAGATTGGGGATATCACGCTCCAGGAATGTCCTGATAAAATCCTCTCGCCATTTTGCAGATGCCCCATCACTCCCTGACAGAAAAGAGCGGGGGAAACCACCCCGTATCCACAGTCTCCGGAAGTCCTGCCTCTTTATATCATGGAGGGCAAACCCGCCCAATTCCATGAAGCTGATTCTCCCGGCCAGGGTCTCCGATCCTTGTGAAATCAGGTCCCGCGAAGCACTGCCGAGGATGAGAAACCTCTTTTTCGGGTCATGATCCGCCAGAACACGTAAAGCAGGGAAGAGTTCCTGACGTCTCTGGATTTCATCGATGATGATTACTCCCTTACATGGCTCAAGGACCATCATCGGGTTCTCAAGTTTGGCAAGGTCCCGAGGATCCTCACAGTCAAAGAAGTGCACACTGGAAGAGGCCCGACATCTGGAAAACTGGTGTGCAAGGGTCGTCTTGCCGCACTGCCTCGGTCCAAGGATGGCCACTACAGGGTTGTCCTGAAAGCGTTCTTCAAGTATCTTGAGTTCTCTTTTGCGCTGAATTTCCATAGGTTGATTTAACCATGAAATCTCTTTATTTGCAACAGAAATTTCATGGTTAATTATTGTATCTCAGTTCTACCATGCCATTGTCCCTGCGCCAGTTGTAAGATTCAGAACACCTGAACCAGACAGCGCTTGGGTGGTTAGGGAACCATGGCCTAACTGATTGTAAATATTACCTAAATTGAGCGATTCTTTTTGTAACGAGAGGTTGTAGGTTGCTGAATATGGAGTAAAAAACGATTCGAAGTGGACGAAAGTGAAGCCACCCCTTCAGTGAGTTCGATTCGAAACGTTT
>JAXHSZ010000152.1:0-13172 GCA_034190725.1 Thermodesulfobacteriota bacterium | reverse complement strand
TTTAAAACTTAGGATACAGTTTTACTGTTTTGCTGTTTGTTATTTTAAGGTGTATCGTTTATGATCTTCTGAGAATGTTTGGTATTGTGGGAGAGTCTTTTCAACCACAAAAGGAAAGCAAAAGGAATGAAAGGATTTTATTTCAACGGGAGAGAGCGGAATGACACTGAGGATATATAATACATCAACAAAGACCAAGGAAGACTTTCACCCTTTTCAGGAAGGAAAAGTGGGAATGTATGTCTGTGGGGTTACCGTATATGATCTGTGTCATATCGGCCATGCCCGGTCCACGGTTGTTTTTGATGTGATTTACAGATATTTAAAGTACAAGGGATATGAAGTAACTTATGTGAGGAATTTCACTGACGTTGATGATAAGATAATTGATAGGGCCGGAAGGGAAGAGACCAGTTGTCGAGAGATATCGGAAAGGTACATAGAGGAATTTAACACGGACATGAAGCTATTGGGTGTAAAAAGCCCCACAGTGGAGCCGAAAGCCACTGACCATATCCTCGATATGATACAGACCATTGAAAGACTTATGGAAAAGGGATATGCCTATCAAAGAGACGGTGACGTATTTTTTTCAGTGAGCAGGTTTCATGGGTATGGGAAACTCTCGGGTCGGACCCTCGATGAAATGTATGCAGGAGCCAGGGTAGAGATCGATGAGAGAAAGGAAAACCCACTGGATTTTGCACTCTGGAAGGCAAGTAAACCGGGAGAACCTTCCTGGGAGAGTCCATGGGGCAAGGGGAGACCAGGATGGCATATAGAGTGTTCTTCCATGAGCCAGAAGTATTTGGGAGAGACTTTTGATATCCATGGTGGTGGAAAAGATCTCATATTCCCTCACCATGAAAATGAGATCGCCCAATCTGAAGGGGCCACAGGTAAGCCATTTGTCAGGTATTGGGTGCACAATGGTTTTGTGAATATCGACAAAGAAAAGATGTCAAAGTCCCTCGGGAACTTCTTCACCATCAAAGAGATTCTTGAACGGTATCATCCTGAGGTGATTCGACTGTTCTTGCTCTCCAATCATTACAGAAGTCCTATAGATTTCTCTGACAGGAATATAGAGGAGGCGAAAAAAGGTCTCGACAGGATATATACTACACTCAAAAGAATAGATGATTGTGTAAATGAGAGAGCCACAAGGATGGAACTCTCATCTGAAATTCTGGATGGATCGGAAAAGGAGATATATCATGCCTTGTCTCAACTTTCCATTATGCTTGAAGAAGCAATGGATGACGACTTCAATACGGCCCTGGCCCTGGCCCATGTCCATGACACAATAAGGGCACTCAATAGATATATGGCCCAAGAAACAGATGCTTCTGGGTCACCTTCTTTTCTGTCCATATTGATGTATGGAAAGGACCAGCTCAAAAGGATATCGGATGTCTTGGGTGTATTCAATAAGGACCCTGAAGGTTACTTTGAGAAGCAAAGACAGGAAGGAGTTGCTGATCTAGAGATAGACGAGAGAGAGATCATCAGCTTAATAGAAGAGAGGGTAAAAGCGAGAAGAGAAAAGAACTGGGCTGTTGGGGATGAGATCAGAGATCGACTCCTCAAAAGAGGAATTGTTCTTGAAGACGGACCTGACGGCACAATCTGGAAAGTAAAGAAATAAAGACACGCATTCCATTCCTGTTGAGAACTTTCCGAGTTTTCCTCTCAACCAAGTGGTGTCTTTTTTGAAAATAATAAAGGAACCGCAAATCATTCATGTCACTGGTGTTCTTGTGTGGTGAAAATTTACCATCATGAAAACTCAAATCCTGGTTTCAGGTGTCAGTTGATACAAGAGAGAAACACAAGAAATTTTCTCGTCATTCAGGCATCATGTTTTCTACCCTCACAGTCCTCCGCATGCACACAACACTGAGTTGTTATTGTGTTCTTTCTAGCACCTGAAACCTGTGAATCCTGAACCCGGTTACAAATAAAAAGATTCCCCCAGCGCTAAAGGCCTTTCTACCGAGTCTTCGACTCTTTTCAAAAAACTTCAAGAATGTGTTGGAAAGCAAATGACAATGAACAAGTTTGCATTAAATACGGATTTTGTGCCGAGTGGGGATCAGCCCCAAGCCATCGAAAAACTGAGTCATGGAATCTCGTCCGGAGAACAACACCAGGTACTATTGGGAGTCACCGGATCAGGCAAGACATTTACCATGGCAAATGTTGTAGAAACGGTGCAAAAGCCCACCCTGGTTATCGCTCATAATAAAACGCTTGCTGCACAACTCTTTGGTGAATTCAAAGAACTTTTCCCTGATAATGCGGTTGAGTATTTTGTGAGTTATTATGATTATTATCAACCAGAGGCGTATATACCCCGGTCGGACACGTATATAGAGAAAGATGCCTCAATCAATGAGGATATCGATAAGATGAGGCATTCAGCCACCCGATCTCTCCTTGAGAGAAACGATGTGATCATTGTGGCAAGTGTTTCATGTATCTATGGTTTGGGTTCCCCTGAGGCCTATCATGGAATGCTGCTGGCTCTGGAAGAAGGGATGGAAATATCAAGGGATTACATCCTAAAAAAGCTTGTGGAGATCCATTACGAACGGAATGATATTGATTTTCACAGGGGGAACTTCCGTGTGAAAGGAGATGTGATAGAGATATTTCCTGCATATGAAGAGGATGTGGCTTTAAGAGTTCAACTTTTCGGTGACATTGTAGAGGATATCTTTGAGATAGATCCTCTTTTGGGAAAGAAGATAAGGAGGCTTCACAAAATCGCCATATATCCCGGAAGCCATTATGTTACCCCAAAGGACAGACTGGAGAAGGCTGTAAAGGCCATAAAAGAGGAGTTGAGAGACCGGCTTGGTTTTCTCCGTTCCCAGAACAAATTGCTGGAAGCTCAGAGGTTAGAAGAGAAGACCAATTTTGACATTGAGATGCTTCAAGAGATAGGATACTGTACGGGAATAGAGAACTATTCCAGGCACCTGGACGGGAGGGAACAGGGTGTGCCCCCTCCAACTCTCGTTGATTATTTTCCAAAAGATTCCCTGATCTTCATAGATGAGAGCCATGTGACCATTCCCCAACTCTATGGTATGTATCGTGGAGATAGATCAAGAAAAGAGACCTTGGTTGAATTCGGATTTCGTCTTCCTTCGGCTTTGGATAATCGACCACTCAATTTTCATGAGTTTGAAAAGCTCATAAGCCAGGTTATCTATGTTTCTGCTACTCCAGGGGAATATGAATTGAAAAAGATCAAGGGCAAGGTCGCTGAACAGATTATTCGACCCACTGGTCTTATGGACCCGTCAATCACAGTCAAACCTGCAAGAGATCAAGTGGATGATCTCCTCCATGAGATCAAAAAAAGATCCGAACGTAATGAAAGAGTTCTTGTCACAACCTTAACCAAAAGAATGGCTGAGGATCTTACCGAGTACTACGGTGAACTGGGCATCAGAGTGAAGTATCTCCACTCGGATATCGACACTCTTGAGAGGGTAAGGATCATCAGAAGTCTGCGTCTGGGTGAATTCGATGTGCTTATTGGGATAAACTTGCTCAGAGAAGGACTGGATATCCCGGAGGTTTCACTGGTTGCCATTTTAGATGCAGATAAAGAAGGCTTTCTTCGCTCTGAGACTTCATTGATCCAGATGTGCGGAAGGGCTGCCAGAAATGTTGCAGGGGAAGTGATCATGTATAGCGATTCCATGACCCGGTCCATAGCCAGTACTATACGTGAAACAAATCGGAGAAGAAAGGTTCAGGCGGAGTTCAATACGAAGAATAATATCACCCCGGAAGGGATTCAGAAGTCCATATCCAATATATTGGCATCTGTATATGAGAGCGACTATTACACCGTTCCACTCGTTGAGGAGCCTGAAGTGGAATATATGCCTTCTTCAAGGACAACTGAGATCATCAAACATCTGAAAGAAGAGATGAAAAGAGCGGCCAAAAAGCTTGAATTTGAAAAGGCTGCAGAACTGAGAGACAGGATCAAAGCTTTGCAGGAACAGTGATCACATCTTATATTTGCCGAAATCTTCAGGTGACAAATTCTCTAGAATCTCAGTCCATTTGTCTGCTTCTTTATCGGACTTTGCAGCAACACCTCTCTCATTCAAATCGATCTTTTTCGATTTCTCAATAACATCTTCACTCATAAAAATAGGTGAGTCTGTTCTGAGGGCAAGAGCAATTGCATCACTGGGACGAGAATCAATAGCATACTTTTTACCGCTCATCTGAAGATGTAAAGTGGCATAAAACGTATTGTCTTTGAGATCATTCACCTCTATCCGACTGATGTCAATTTTAAGGTTATTTAAGATGTTCTTCAATAAATCATGAGTCATGGGACGAGGGAGTACGATCCCTTCAAGCTCAGTGGCTATGGCACTCGCTTCCAAGAGTCCAATCCATATGGGAACCGAATTTCCATTCTCCACATCTCTGAGGATGACGATGGGCATGTTTGTAAAAGGGTCAACCGTCAGACCCGCCACTCTCATTTCTCTGAACATATGCTCCTCCATTTGGCTGTAACTGGTCATTTGCCATGAGTCATCGTATACGTGACAGAGGACCAGCAAATGAGTAATCTCCAAAGTTGTTTATGATGTGTCAAAAGCTGTCACTCCCTCCAGAGAATGGAGGAATGCCCGCCTAATTCTTACTGGTATTATCTCTCCAATGAGATTGATGGAGCCTTGAAAATTGACCACTTTATTTGACCTGGTTCTTCCCGTTAAACGTGCAGGATCGGTCTTGCTGGGACCTTCCACCAGAACTCCTTCGTCTTTACCCACAAGCTTTTTATTCGCTTCCAGAGTAAAAGTCTTTTGGTATGCTTGAAGAGTGGAAAGCCGTTCACTCTTGACAGCATCATCAATTTTTCCAGGCAATGTTGAAGCCCTGGTTTCTGCTCTGTCAGAATACTTGAAAGAGAAGACACTATCGAATTTTACAATCTCCATGAGTTCAAGGGTCTTTTCAAAATCCTTTTCAGTCTCCCCCGGAAATCCTACGATAATATCCGAGGTGATGCTTATTTCAGGACAGATGTCTCTCAGTTTTTTCACTTTTTTGACATAGTAAGAGGCCGTGTATTTCCGGTTCATCGCCCTCAGGATCGAATCTGATCCCGATTGAACAGGCAAGTGAATATGTTCACATAATTTGTTAAGATCTCTGAATGAATAGATCAACTCTTCAGACAGATCTTTGGGGTGGGAAGTGGTAAATCGTATCCTCTCGATTCCTTCTGTCTTATTTACTGCATGCAACAACTCTGGAAAGGTGACCTCTTTCGCATAACCTTTTCCGTAAGAATTAACATTCTGCCCCAGCAGAGTAATATCTTTTATGCCCCTGTTCGATAGTCTCCTGATCTCTTCCAGGATCTCCCCACTTTTTCGACTTATTTCTCTGCCCCGTACATAAGGAACAATACAGTATGAACAGTAATTATCACAACCCTGCATAATGGTAATATAAGACTTTATCTGTCCTTCCGAAGGAAGAGAAAAAGCGTCAAGAGAAGGGATGGAATCATGCATGTCTGTCTCCGTGATCCTTTTCCCTGTCTTATCAACCTTTGCGATCAATTCGGGCAGCTTATGAATATTATGGGTTCCAAAGACCAGATCCAGATGAGGCACCCTATTGAGAAGTTTCTCTCCTTCTTGCTGGGCAACGCATCCACCAACTCCGATCACAAGTTTGGGATTCTTTTTCTTGAGTGTCTTAAGCCTTCCCAGGCTGCTATAGACTTTGTGTTCTGCTTTTTCTCTAATACTGCATGTATTGAGCAAGATCAGATCTGCTTTGTCAATATCCTCCGTCACAGTGTAATCATCCTCCTCCAGGATCCTCATTATCTTTTCCGAGTCATGCTCGTTCATCTGGCAACCGAATGTTTTGATAAAAGCAGCCTTTTGATACATGGAGAACCTCTGGTTTTCTTCTTGAGATCCTTGAGAAATATATGCGAATGCGCTGGTATACCACACTGAACAAAGGGTCCCAAAAGAGGTTTTCGTGATATCTTGACGTTTAAAAGGAATCCCAATGACTCTTTAAAATTTACCACACATTTCTTGAAGATTCAATGACAAACTTGACGAGGGGCATGTTCACGTTAAATGAGGTGCTATCCCATCAAAATAATAAGGGAATTTACCTTTTGATATCGCTCTTCAATTTGATAAAGTATTCACATTAGAATATTGAGTTCGAAAAAGACGGAGTCTCATGGTGGAGGATACTTTTTCCCAATATGCGAGTTATGGTCTTCGTTCTTCAGGAGGACTGACAATCCCCCCGGAGACGATCAACTTAAAGGCATCCTCTACGGTCATATCAAGATTTATTATATCTTTCTTGGGCACAAGAAGGTAAAATCCGGATGTGGGGTTGGGTGTGGTGGGAATGAATACATTGACAACCTCTTTATTGGTTTTTGACTGGACTTCTCCCTCGGTAGCACCGGTTAGAAATGCAATAACCCACAAGTCCTTCCTCGGGTATTCAACCATTACCACACGTTTGAATGCTTTGGAATTTTCAACAAATATCGCTGCAACCAATTGTTTGATTCCGATGTATATATTTCTGACCAAAGGGATCTTCGACACAATCCATTCACCAAGAGAGACCAATTTTCTCCCAAAGAAACTCTGGGTAATAATTCCTATAATAAGAATAAGAATCACCGTAATAATCAGGCCAAGTCCCGGTATGTGGAAAGGTAAATATGTGTCTGGGTGGAACTTCGGTGGTAAGTATTTGAGTCCCTTGTCCATTATATTGATGAATATCCCGAGTATATAAATGGTGAGGGTAATAGGAATTGTGGCCAATAGACCCGTTAAAAAGTAATTCTTTATATGTTTTTTCATCTCTCTGCACCTTTCACATCAATAGAACCGCAAGGTATCGGAACGTGGATATCGTTGAGATGTAGCTTTCCAATAATTTCCATCATTTGAGGTCACAATGGAGGCACTGCATTGAATGGTGATATACTGTTCTTTCTTTACACACACTTGGATACGAGTTTGAAACGGATTAAAATTTAACTGCCACCTTTGCGACTTTTTCCAAGAAGCCAAACTGTTACAATCTTTATAAGATGGATCGGCCGTTTGGTAAAAATATTAAGTTGAAATTAAGAGAATCTTTGTCGGCAATAAGAATATTATAATTTTCCAAAAGTCCGTGCCCATCCAAAGACGGCTATTTACCCTAATCTCTCCGTCAGACTCTGATGCAAGTGCATATTGCAATGTGCCCTTAAAACTCAATGTATTCCTGCAGTGAGAATCTTTGTCTTCCTTGACCTCACTGAAAATATCATATTTATTGACAGACACACACTCAGGAAAGATAAATAGTGCCTCAGAGGCAGGTTCTCACTTGAGAATGAAAGTGCCTACAGAATGTCTGAACGGAAACTGCTTCGTGTTTATTCGGACACTTTATATACTGTTGTTGTATCTGACTTTTTTGCACGTTGTTTACTTGAAGGGGAGACGGAAATTGACCAAGAAGGTACCAAGAGTTGGTTGCAGTACTATTAAACACGCATATCATAAAGCGCTTCTGGTCATTTCAATCACCTATTTTGATATGTATCAGATGTGGCAGGTTTTTTCAACTGAATAGTATGATGTTTAAAAAGCTCCTTTCTGGTTATTTATCTCTTTTTGTTATCATCTTCCGCCGAAGAGACCATTTTTTCTCAATGAAACGTACAATAAAATCAATTGTGGCGTGTTATAAGTGAAAAGTTATACGTTCATTTTTCTGTTCTCTTTATCCACAAACACAAGTTTAGGATGAAGGTCCATTGCCTCCTCTTCATTATAGTGTGCATAGCTGGCGATAATGATCAAGTCACCGACACTCACCTTGCGGGCGGCAGCCCCGTTCAGGCATATTGTGCCGGAGTTTGCCTCACCTTCAATGGCATAGGTCTCGAACCTCTCACCATTGGAGATGTTATAGATGCGAACCGCTTCAAAAGAGATTATATCCGCTTCTCTCATGAGTGTTGCATCTATACTGACACTCCCCTCATAGTTAAGGTCAGCTCCCGTAACAGTGGCTCTGTGTATCTTGGATTTCAACATGATTCTCCGCACTTTTCTCTCTCCTCCTTCGCTTAACAGTCACTTGTCTACAGTTAATACTTTATTGTCGATCAGTCGTGTTCCGCCAACTTTTACTGCCATAGCCAAAACAGCGTCTCTGTTGATTTCTTCAATATCTTCCAATGTCTCGGAATCGCATATCTTGATATAGTCAATTTCAGTGAGGTTCTCTGACTCGATTATGTCCCTCACCTGAGAAAGAATATTGGGAACTCTCTTTTCTCCTGAGACGAACAGTTCTTCCGCTTTCAAGATGGAACGAATCAAACTGAGAGCAGCCTTGTGCTCTTCGGGATTGAGATAGGTATTTCTGGAACTCATCGCCAGACCATCATCCTCTCGAACGATGGGGAATCCTACTATCTCTATAGCAAAGTTTAAATCTTCAACCATTCGGCGTATGGTTGCCAACTGCTGAAAATCCTTCTCACCAAAGATTGCGATGTGAGGTTTCATGATAAGAAACAGTTTGGCTACCACCGTTGTGACACCTCTGAAATGTGTGGGTCTGTCCATTCCGCACAGATTCTTTGTGACCTCCTCAACATTCACATAAGTCTGGTACCCATTTGGATATATGTCAATGGCGGAAGGAGCAAAGATAACATCCACCCCGACCCCTTCAGCCATTCTTTTATCTCTCTCCCAATCTCGCGGATACTTTTCAAAGTCCTCTCCCACACCGAATTGGGTTGGATTGACAAATATACTGATCATCAAAATGTCCGCTCTTTTCTTTCCTTCTTCCATGAGTTTGAGATGACCTTCATGGAAGAAACCCATAGTAGGGACAAGAGCAATAGTTTTCCCATTTAAACGAGAACTCTCCGAGAACTCCTGCATTTTTTTGATACTATTTATTATCTTCATCTTGACCCTATATAAAAGTGGTTTGAAGCCTGCCCCTATTGCATTGCTTTGTACCGATTCGGCTCATTAAAGAAAGTTATGTCTGCGTATCCGGCATGTATTCTTCCGGAATGCTTTATTCCTGTATCGATAAAGTATCGGTCTCTTTTTGAGAATGTTCGTCTGATTCCATCGATGACGAGATCTATTTGCCCTTCCAGTACGATGCTCCATTGGCATTCATGGGAATGCTCCTGCAGTTCAACATCCTCATGGAATTCCATAAAAAGTATCTGATGATTCTCTGACTGGGAAAGTGATGCCTTCACACCTTTCAAAGGAATGTCTGCATGGGGGAGCTGTTGTATAGGTTTGGGGAATATTTCCAAAACAATCATTCTCCTTGAGAAACAGGATCAAACATGCTCTTATGGTCAACACAGACCAAATTCATGCCGTATAAGATTAATGGAAGCTATGCTCATCACTGGGAAAAGTCTCAGCTCTTACCTCGGAGACATATTCTTTGACTGCGTTGGAGATTATCTCCTCCAACTTTACATACTTTTTCACAAACTTGGGCCGAAATTCACCGGACAGACCCAAGAGGTCGTTGACTACCAGTACCTGGCCGTCACATTTCACTCCGGCTCCTATGCCTATGGTTGGGATCTTAAGGCTTTCAGTGATCTCTTGGGCTAATTTGTCGGGGATCACCTCCAAGACCACTGAGAAGGCACCAGCCCTTTCAACAGCCAGAGCATCAGCCAGGAGTTTTTCTCTCTGTTTTTCCTCTTTTCCCTGTACCCTGTAGCCACCCATGCGATGAATGGACTGGGGTGTCAATCCGATGTGGGCCATAACCGGTATGTCTATATCTGCAATGGCTTTGATGGTCTCCTCCATTACTGCCCCACCTTCAAGCTTTACAGCCTCTGCTCCGCTTTCCTTTATCATCCTTCCCGCATTTGCTTTGGCATCCTCGATACTCGTCTGGTACGACATGAACGGCATGTCTATGACAACCATTGCATTCTTTGAAGCTTTTGCAACCGCTTTTGTATGATGGATCATCTCCTCAATTGTAACAGGCAGGGTATTATCAAGTCCCAGCATGACATTGCCCACTGAATCGCCAACGAGTAAAATATCCACTCCACTGCTATCGAGTATCCTGGCTGTTGGGTGGTCATATGCCGTAAGCATTGTTATCTTTTGTCCCTCATCTTTCATTCTTTGCAAATCCAAGATCGTTATCTTTCCCATTTATCCCCCCCCTACTCGTGTCCATCCATCAATGGCTATTTTCCGCAATTTCTTGGCGTTCCTTGACTTTGCAAAAAATATCTCTTTTTTAGATAGACACTCACTAAGAATTGATAATCCAAACCGATCTACCCTCCGGCGATCACCCTCAAAATGGATATCTGATCGCCATTACCAACAGAAATTCCACGCCCTGAAGAAGACTCAATAGGCTGACCATTGACGAGAACGACAACACCCTCAGGTAATTTTTTCAGGTTTTTTTTGAAAAAATTCATCTTCAAACGTCTGTCGATCTTCGACAAAACATCACGAATGGAAACGTTCCTTTTAAGATCTAAGTCAAAGCTTTCCTTTAAGTACTTATTGCCGAATATCCCTTGTATGTTTATCTCCAACACAGCCAACATCCCATCATTACGGTTTTGAAACACTGGATTGTGCCTCAAGTGAAATATCTTTCAACTCTTGGTCCGATGGTATTCCGGAGTCATAATCCCAGCCCATCTCCTTAAAATAATTCGATTTCAGTTTTTCTATATCGATTGTCACTCCTTTCAGGGGGCCATCGGATAAGGGAGGGTCACCGACAATTCTTTGAGGTAAAGAAAAATCCTTTGGAGTAATTCCCTCTCTCACATTAAAGAGTTGTCTTATCGTCTGTATCCGTTTGCCTGTAATCATCAATTCCTCATGCGTATAATCCCAACCCGTAGCAGCTTTAATATAATCAAGGAGTGGGTAGAAGGGGACAACAAAGAAGTGGAACATGCACAAACCGGCACAGTTTATTATCTGCCCGTAACTGCTTACGAGCGTATTCTTTTTCCCTTTGTTACCATATTCATACTTCTTAAATTTTGGGAAGTTATATTGAGACAGAAGTTTTTCATTCATGATACCCAGACCCATCTCGTCGTAACCCAGGCCGACCTGGGTGTGTCTTCCCGGGGTCGGGTCCGCCACATAGGTCGTCCCAAAACCCGGGTTGAGTCGAGGATCATGCATGGCGATCTCCTGACCGCCAACGTGCATGGCGTACCTTTCCGATCCATTACCGATCTTACTTGCTGCGGTTTTACACCCGTCTGCCAGAACATCCCCAAATCCCTCTCTCTTGACCATCTTATTGAGAACACTCAACATCGCTTCCGCATCACCCCATTTCAAAGCAATTCCATCCGTATCCTCTTTTGTAATGAGACCGTTCTCGTAACATTCAATGGCGAAAGCAATGGTTGATCCGGCCGATATGGAGTCGATCCCTGCTCTGTTACACATATCATTCGCCATGAAAACGGATCCCAGATCGTCGTTGAGGATATTGCTTCCGAAAGCGGCGATTGTCTCGTATTCGGGTTTGTGGGATTCTCCTATGGGGTAAGGGCCGTCTTTCACCTCCACTATCCCCCCACAGGCTACAGGACAATTGCTGCAGGCAAATTTCTTTTTTACGTATTTCACAATATTGTCATCACTGATCTTCGAAGACTTGGTTCTCATGGGGAAATCACGATGGGCGACACCAGACCAGTTTTTGATTGGAGAATCCTGTGTTTCTGCTGATGGAGCAACAAAACTGCATGTCCCGTAATCGGAGAACAACTGAGCCACCAGCTTTTGATCAGGGGGAGGAAGAGGAACTTTGAGCCTTACAAGAAGTGGGAGAAGAGGAGTCAATGTTTTGTTTAAAAAGTTTTGTATCTTTGAAGGGCGTGCTTTAAATGTCGGTCGAATATCCGCATTGAGCTTTTTTAGGCCCTCGGAATCTGCCACTGAAACTTTTTTCGACCCATGTACCGCAATTGCCTTGAGGTTTTTTGAACCCATAACCGCCCCCAGACCAGATCTGGCGGCAAGACGCCCCTTATCATTCACAATACCGGATATGAGGGAAAGCTTCTCTCCGGCAGGACCGATGCATGCGATTTTGAATTTCTTGTCTTCCAGTTCTTCGAGGATCGAATCCTCCGTCTCGACTGTGTCTTTTCCCCAAATGTTCCCTGCATCCCGCAACTCTTGCACAGTATCCGTGAGAACCAGGTAGACGGGTTTGTTAGATCTTCCCGTAAAAAAGACCGCATCGTATCCGGTTCGTTTCAGTGCTTCTGCGAAGTGCCCTCCAGAGTTTGCATCACCCCAGCCACCCGTCAAAGGAGATTTGGCCACCACCGTGTATCTGCCACTGCCAATAACGCCAGTTCCATTTAAAAGACCTGTCAGGAACCCCAGGATATTTTCCGGACCCAAAGGGTCTATACCGGGTTTCATATTCTCATACAATACCTTCGCTCCAAGCCCGTACCCGCCAATAAACTTTCTGTATGTCTCTTCTGTTACTTGCTCTTCTCGAAACTCACCTGTTGTCAGATCCACAAAAAGCATCCTGCCATTGGATGAATGCATTGAGTGCCCCCCTTATCAAGAATTAAAGAAAGACCAAAATAAAAAAGCCTTCTGGACTCAGTCCAGAAGGCTTTTTATTAAATAAAAGGATTGCTTACTAACGGATCTGGAGAACAGTTCCCCGATCAAGCATCCTTCAATCTGATTTTATCTTCTCAGTTCCTTCCGTCTCAGTCCAAGAACCTGGATCCAAGCGAGTCAATATTGAATAGTTGAGAATATCGTTTAACATAATAAGTATTCTGTGTCAAGGTTTTTTTTAAAGAATTTCCATTTCCCATTATCGTATGTTATATTACCCAAGAAAAGGAGTGTGTTTTATTGTCGCGGTTTATTTTAAAATAAGAAAATTAACCGCTATTGAAGCAAATCTTTTCAGAAAAACTTTTCACAAACTTGTACCTATAACCTAAATTGAGCGATTCGACTTAAAAAAATATCTTCATCAGTTGGTATCTTGTTGATATTATTGATTAAAGTGTTATA
>JAXHSZ010000151.1:0-5701 GCA_034190725.1 Thermodesulfobacteriota bacterium | reverse complement strand
CTCACACAGAGACGCTTTACGTATCTGCCAGGTGAAGCAAACCAACAATGGATTATCCCTGTCAACATCAAGATCTTCAAAAGTTCCGGTGAATCAGAAGAAATAAGCTCTCTACTCATGGGTAAGGACACGAGCATAAAAATATTGAACGATGTGGTTGCCTACAAAGTCAATTACGGGCAGATGGGATTCTATCGGACCAAATACGTTGAAGAGCAAAACATTCGGGCTCTTGGACAAAAGGTGAAGAGCAAAGAACTGCCCCCGGAGGACAGGTGGGGGATTCAAAATGATCTCTATGCCCTGGTAAAAGGAGGAGAGTACACCGTTGATAACTATTTGGATTTCCTCTTTAATTACACTGATGAGGATGCATTTTTACCGCTCACAAGCATAGCAAAAAATCTCCTCCATACATATCTGATCACAGAAGGTGCTCGTAAGGAGAAGGTGGCTTCCTTTGGAAAGTCATTTTCAGAAGACGTGCTTTCAAAGATCCAATACCAGCCTGAGGAAGATGAAAAGCATACAACATCTCTGCTCAGGGACCAGATTCTATGGAATGCCGTAATATATGGTTCAGAGATTGCGTCGAATTTTGCCTTTGATCATTTCTCTGAACTGATGAGGGGGGGATTCATCCATCCGGATTTAATGAGGAGCATTATGCAAACAGGTGCCTGGAAAGGGCATGAAAGAGCATTTGAGTGGTTTGACAAGCGTCTGAAAACCTCTGAAAGTGAGCATGAAAGGATGAATGTACTGGTAGCTATGGGCAGCTTCAGGGAAAAGCCTTTCATAGAGAAGGTCTTACAATACATCTTAGACCACGTACCCCATAGAAACAAGTTCATCCCCATATGTGCTATGGCCACAAATCCCTATGCCATGCACTCTATGTGGGCATGGTATCTGTCCAACCTTACACAGCTGGAAAGCTTGCATCCCATCCAATATGAGAGGATCATCGCAGAGATTATTCCTTTTTGCGGTATCGGAAGGGAAGAAGAAATTGTAACTTTCTTTGAAGACTACATGAAGAAAAGAGACAAAGGCAAAGAGACCATAAAACTCTCATTGGAAAGGCTGGAAATCAACAGAAGAATCAGGACCTCATGATTATCTGAGGTGTTTTGCACATGGGGTGAGCTTATTATTCAATCATTAAAAGGCACCCGAGAAACAGTGGGACAAAGATCACTCTATAGAGACCCGAACCTTCAAATCATCTTCTTTGTGACTCTGATGGCTGTACTGGGTGTTTCCAGCATAACACCTGCCTTTCCAAAAATAGTGAGGGAACTCAATGTATCTTCTCAAGCCATTGGCTTGCTTATTACGGTTTTCACTCTTCCAGGTGTTTTCTTGACACCTGTCTTGGGGGTTCTGGCCGATCGGTTTGGAAGAAAGAAAATCCTCGTGCCTTCCCTGTTCCTTTTTGGTCTCGCAGGTGGCGCGTGTGCTTTTACTCAAAGCTTCAATGTTCTTCTCATATTCCGCTTCCTCCAGGGGGTAGGTGCAGCCTCTTTAGGTTCCATAAACACGGCCATAGTAGGAGATCTCTATTCAGACAAGGAACGCATTGTGGCCATGGGCTATAATGCCAGTGTTCTCAGTATAGGAACGGCAACATACCCGGCTCTTGGTGGAACATTAGCCATAATTGGGTGGAATTATCCTTTCTTTCTTCCTCTTATGGCCATCCCAGTAGGCGTTTTCGTACTTCTCTGGTTGAAAAATCCCGAGCCGGAAAACAAACAGAGTTTCAAAGAATATTTGAAAAATGCCTTGCAGAGTGTGAAAAATCGTCAGGTTATCGGGCTTTTCATCGCCAGTATCATCACATTCATCATTCTCTATGGACCATATTTAACATATTTTCCTCTCCTCTTAGGCCATTCATTTGCCGCATCCTCACTTGTTATCGGTGTACTCATGTCAAGTATGTCCCTCACCACTGCACTTACAGCCTCACAACTGGGGAAATTATCAAAGATATTTTCCGAAAGAACGCTTATTAAAGCAGCCTTCTTCCTTTATTCTTTTGCTCTGCTTCTCATCCCATTCGTTCCCAAACTCTGGGTGTTTCTTGTTCCTACTATCATATTCGGTATTGCCCAGGGCATCAATATTCCTCATATTCAAACACTCTTGGCCGGTCTTGCTCCCATGGAATACCGAGCGGCCTTTATGTCAATAAACGGGACGGTTCTTCGATTGGGACAGACTTTAGGACCTGTCATAATGGGGATAATTTTTGGGTTTTGGGGGATTGAGGGTGTTTTTTATTCCGGTGCGGGTTTTTCAATTGCCATGTTTGTTATTATGCTTATAATTATCCGGTAGATCGATTCCGAGCTTTTGGGTTGAGGGCTTTCTATTCATTTCAGAAATTTAGAGATCCATCTTTTCATTATGCAATAGCCCTTTAGGTGAGATATTTTTTACACAGACCCTAAAGAAGACGAAGATTTTAACCAAAGGAATACATTACATACATACGGGCACATTGCAATATGCCCATACATCTGAGTCTGACGCAGAGATAGCGGAAAAAGCCACCTATGGATAAGCACTATTTAAGATTGCAAAGTCATAGGCAATCTGCTAGCATGATGCTGCATTGAAAACTCTCTGTCTATAGCATTCAACAATCAGTCCTTTATGATATTGTTCATAAAAGCGTTCTGATACGCTTCAGTATGAAAAATCTGTTCACCATTGTTGAGACGTTGCAGGGCTGAATGCTTTAATGTGAGGTGATATATGCTCTTGAAAAGGCTTTTTATTCTCATTCATCTCTCTATTATCGGCCTGATCGTTTGGGGAATCTCCGGAATATTTCTAACGATTGTTTCATCGAAGTTAGATGTCCCTCTTCGGGCAAAAGGAGTGACCAGGTTCGAAGAACCGATCAGGACAGTGAAGCATCCTTTCGAATATCATTCTGTTATTGCCGAGAAAAATATCTTCAATCCATTACAAAACACCGGAAAGAAAGGTACAAAAAAAGAAACGCCCGATACAAATGAAAGTTCCGGCATGTCTCTTACAAAGCTCAACCTTGAGTTGAAGGGGACTATGCTCAGATATCCAGATCACCCTTTTGCCATCATCGAAGATAAAGACATGAGGAAACAGGACCTTTACACAGTGGGAGATACAATAAAGGATGCAACAGTAACCAATATACTGAAAGACAAGGTCATACTGATGCGGAATGGGCAAGAAGAAACACTCATTATGACTTATGAGAAGAGTAAGTCTGCCCCAAAGATTTCTCCACGGAAAAAATCCAGACCCGTCGAAAGAGTGGGCCGTAACAAGTTTGTACTGGACAAAGACCGGGTCAGTAGCACCGTGGGTGATCTCACCCAATTCATGACCCAGCTTAATGTAAGACCCTATTATGAATCTGGAAAATCCGTTGGCTTCCAGATCACAAGGATTAAACCCAACAGCTTGATCAGTCAAATGGGACTGAGGAGAGGTGATATCATCAAAAGTGTGAATAACATTACTATTGAAAATCCTGAGCAGGCCATTGAGGTTTATAAACAATTACAGAATGAATCTTCTTTAACCATTGACGTTGAGAGACGGGGAAGGAACATGACATATAATTATGAGATCAGGTAATATTTCACTCTGTAAAGTTCATTTGAATATGAGAGATCTTCATGTTGAGGAGAAGTGAGTACGAAATGCGGAGATATTGAGACAAGAAAATGCAAGGAGGCGTGAGTATGGGGAACAAAGCACCTGATAAGAATCTGGAGAAATTAGATGAACTGAAAAGCAGACGAGAGCGCATTCTGCAGATGGGAAGTCCGAAGGCGATAGAAGAGAGACACAAGAAAGGACAGATGTCTGCTCGGGAGAGAATAGATTACTTCTTTGACCCCGGTACATTCACTGAGATAGGAATGCATGTGAAGCACAGGACAACGGCTTTCGGGATGGACAAACGGGAAATTCCGGCTGAAGGTGTTATTACGGGATTCGGTAAAGTAAGAGGCAGACATGTTGTCGTTGCCAGCGAAGATTTTACTGCTATGGCAGGGACCTTCGGCGAATATCATGGCAAGAAATTCACCCGGGCCATAGAATTTGCCAAAGACAACGGCTGGCCGTTTGTCGGTATGAACGACTCAGGAGGTGCAAGACTTCAGGAGGGAATGGATACTCTGGAGAGCTATGGTTGGTTGTTCAGAGCGCAAATTCTGGCTTCAGGAATCATTCCTCAAATTGCATTACTTATGGGACCTTGCCTGGGAGGGCAAGCATACCATCCCATCATGCAAGATTTTCTTATCCAGACGAGAGACACGGGTTTCATGGGTATCGCCGGACCAGCATTTGTCAAGACACAGACAGGAGAAGAGATCAGTCTCCAAGACCTTTCAGGCTACAAGGCCCATGCAATCAAGTCAGGGCAGACACATATAGTGGCAGAGGATGACAAAGATGCCCTTGACAAGGCAAAGGAGCTTTTATCTTTTCTCCCCTCTAATAATAAAGAGAAACCGCCCAGAGAAGAAACAGATGATCACATGGACAAAAAGATTCCAGACCTTTTGGAACTGCTTCCTGAAGAGCCCTATCAACCCTTTGATATGCACCAGATCATCAATAAAATAGTAGATGATGGATATTTCTTTGAAACACTGGCACTTCATGCGAAAAATCTCATTACTGGTTTTGCCCGTTTTAATGGTCGTCCTGTTGGCATTGTTGCAAATCAATCCACTGAAAAAGGAGGGTGTCTGGACATAAACTCATCAGATAAAGGTGCGAGGTTCATCCGGTTCTGTGATCTGTTTAATATCCCTTTGGTTACCCTTCATGATTGTCCGGGTTATCTCATCGGTTCCCAGCAGGATTGGGGAGGTATCTTGCGACATGGTGCAAAACTGCTTTACGCTTGGGCTGATGCCACTGTTCCTCTTATTGCTATCATGGTAAGAAAGTCATTTGCAGGTGCTCACTATGGTATGTTGGACAAGGCTATTGGCGCCGATTTTGTCTTTGCCTGGCCTACTGCCCAGGTCACCATTGTGGGTGCCAAAACTGCTGCGAGTATTATCTTTGCCAAAGAGATAAAAGAAGCAGGAAACCCTGATGAGATACGCATAAAGAGAATAAAAGAATTCTCAGATCTTTATGAAAATCCGTATCAGGCGGCCGAACGAGGATATGTCGACGATGTAATCATGCCGGAGGATACCAGGGGAGTGGTAAACAGGGCTCTGGATGCGCTGGAAAACAAGACCGTGGCCAGACCATGGAGAAAATATTCCAACATTAACATGTAATTCAGCGCAAACTTGTGTGAGAGATAAATTCATTTACGATTACTGTGACTTAACTACCACCGGTTGAAAGCCGTTGTGTTATCTTTACGACTGAAAGTCAGTCATGCGGCTGAAGTCGACTCAAGTATTCAGAAGTCAGAATACAGAATATAATGATTGCTCTATTCAACAATGAATACGGAAAAAGACCTTTGCCATGGGCGTATTGCAATTCTGGTCTGTCATGGGAATGAAAAAACACGATGGCAAGCTATTCTGACTCCTGAATTATGACTTCTCTTATGCTGGCACAGAGTCACTTGTTAACACTTTTCGCCTGAAAGGCGAAGGTCTAAACCTGACTAATGGAAAAAGAAATTAGCCGGTTTATCGGCATTATATCAATA
>JAXHSZ010000150.1:0-4063 GCA_034190725.1 Thermodesulfobacteriota bacterium | reverse complement strand
CAAATGTTTCCTGATGTCGATCAAATGATAGGCCAATCTGTACCCATCCACCGTGTCGGAGTGAATCAGCTTCCCGGCGTGTCCCGAGTGTTCGCCTTCATGCCCACAGTTCGAAGCAATTGATGATGCGGCAAGAGTTATTCCGAAAAGAACAGTTACAGCCAAAATAACACATAATTTTTTCATTTTTTTCTCCTCTCTGAGTAAAAATCTTCCTTTTACTTTAGTGTTATGAAATAGAAAGCTGTCAGCAAGCTTCAACGGTGGTCAAATTTTAATGCGTGTATTGTTTGAACGTCTTAGTGAGCGTTATGAAAGAACAGGGAATTGCCTTACATTTTCATGTCTGAAATAGGTCGGAATGGAGAGAGTGAATTGTATGGTATCAACTGTTCTTTCTTTACGCTCACTTGGATGCGAGTTTTACACGGATTAAAATTTGATTGCCGTTGAAGCGACTCTTTTCAAAAAGTTAAACTGCTACAACTCTAAATCTTTCTTAATATTCTAGAAAATATCCCGTTCCCAAGTAAACACTAGGTCCCGTTTTCAATTTTGTCCACTAGTGTACGTCGCAATTCCCAGCGTTTCCACATATCATAGACTGCGGGGATAATAATAAGGGTAAGGATGGTGGAGGATACCAGCCCCCCCACTAGAGGTGCGGCAATCCGCTTCATCACCTGGGACCCTGTTTCTGTTCCCAACATCACGGGTGTCAGCCCGATAAGGGTCGTGGCAACGGTCATGAGTTTGGGCCTTACCCTTTCCACGGCCCCCTCAACGATGGAGGCCTGCAGATCTCCAAAAGTGCTCATCATACCCAGGCTCTCCCGTCGTTTAAATGATTCATCCAGATAAACCAGCATCACCACACCTGTTTCGGCCGCCAGTCCCGCAAGGGCAATGAAGCCCACAACCACTGCCACGGAAATATTGTAATTCAGAATATAGAGGAGCCAGATTCCACCCAACAGAGCAAAGGGGAGGCTCATCATGACAATGGAAGCTTCAGTGACGCTGTGAAAGTGGATGTAAAGAAGGATGAATATCACGAGGATTGTCACAGGCACGATAATATTGAGGGTCCGCCTTGCTTTTTGCATATATTCAAACTGACCCGACCAGACAATGGAATATCCTGCAGGGATGTCCACTTCCCGGCCCACAACCTCCTGTGCTTTCTTCACGTAAGATCCCACGTCAACTCCTTTCAGGTCCACATAAATCCATGCAGTCTGGCGAGAGTTTTCGCTTTTGATTCCTGCAGGACCTTTGTGAATGGAGAGGTCCGCCAGATGGGCCAGAGGCACCTGAGCGCCTGTGGGGGTGGGAACAACCACTCTCCTGAGTTGCTCAATATCATCCCGAAGTTCCCGACTGTAACGCAGGTTCACCGGATATCGTTCAAGACCCTCCACTGTTGATGTGACGTTCATTCCACCGATGGCGGTCATGATGACGCTCTGCACGTCTGCAACTGTGAGTCCGTACCGGGCGATCTGGTCTCGCCGGATTTGAAAATCAAGGTATTTCCCACCGGTGACCCGTTCAGAATAGGCTGACAAGGTGCCTGGGATATCCTGAACAACGGCTTCTATGATTGCCCCCAGTTCGGAAAGGGTGTCAAGGTCCGGCCCCATGAGCTTAATTCCTACAGGGGTTTTAATGCCCGTGGAAAGCATATCGATCCTTGTCCTGATAGGCATTGTCCATGCATTGGTGAGTCCTGGAAACTGGATTGCCCGGTCCAGATCCTCTGTGAGTTCCTCAATGGTGATAAAGCGTTCTTCCGGCCAGATCCAGGTGAGGGGCTTCTTCAGCCAGTCGGGCAAGCCGGAAAAGAAGCGTTCGACCTTCCTCTTCCGCCATTGGCCAATGAGCTTTCCCCGCTTCTCTTCGGGCCAGATCCAGGTGAGGGGCTCTTTCAACCATCCCGGCCAGTTGGAGAAAAAACGCTTCTTTTTCACTCTTTCATACTCCTCGAGTGGTCTCAGCATGATAGTCGTTTCAATCATGGACAGTGGGGCCGGATCCGTGGCGGTCTCAGCACGGCCGATCTTTCCTAAAGTGTGATGAACCTCCGGAAAGCTCTGGATGATCTTATCTGTTTGCTGGAGAAGCTCTTTGGCTTTGGTGATGGATATGCCCGGAAGTGTGGTGGGCATATACAGCAAGTCCCCTTCGTTTAAGGGCGGCAGAAACTCGCTTCCCAATCGGGATGCAGGAAAAATCGAGACAGCCAGAACGGTCAAGGCAATGAGTATTGTGGTTTTCCTCCTTTTCAACACAAACCGGATAATGGGCATGTATATGCGGATAAAAAACCGGCTTAACGGGTTCCGTGCCTCGGATGTGATCTTCTGGGGGACCAGACACACAAGGGAAAAGATCGAAACCGCCAGTGCCGCAGGCACAGACCATTCGGGCAGATCCTTGCCCAACAGAAATGATCCCGGCAAACCCAACAGGAAGACTAAAACTACGGGCCCGGCAATGCAGAATATCCAGATAAGACGCTTTTTTTTCGAGGGGGCCTCCTGCTCAATCACATGCTCCCGGATAAAAAAGGTCATCAATACAGGAACGATGGTGATGGCGATCACTGATGACGCTGCAATTGCAAAGGTATACGTGTATGCGAGAGGTTTAAAGAGCCTGCCCGACTGTTCCTGAAGGCTCAACACCGGTACAAACGAGACCGTTATGATGAGCAGGCTGTAGAAAAGGGCAGGGCCCACCTCTTTCGCCGCGGAAAGGATGATCTCTGTATGAGATTTGTTCCCCCGGTCACGTTCCAGATGCTTGTGGGCATTTTCCACGAGCACAACGGAAGCGTCCACCATCACACCTATGGCGATGGCGATACCCCCCAGGCTCATGATATTGGCATTAATGCCGAGCCTTTGCATGATCAGAAACGATATGAGAAGCCCCACAGGCAGTGTGAAAATTGCCACGAAGGCCGAACGGAGATGCAAGAGAAAGATCACACATATGAGAGCTACGACGCTCATCTCTTCAATAAGCTTCCTTTTGAGGTTTGCAACGGCCTTTTTGATGAGAGATGAACGGTCATACCCCGTTTCAATCACAACGCCTTCGGGCAGCCCCTTTTCCAGGTCCTTCAGCTTCTTCTTGACCTTTTCAATGACCTCCAGGGCATTTTCACCATAACGCATTACCACAACACCACCGGCGGTTTCTCCTTCGCCGTTCCATTCGAGTATTCCCCGTCTGAGTTCCGGACCCAAGTGAACATTTGCAAGGCTTTTTAAGAGAATAGGCGTTCCCATCTTGTCCACGCCCACGGAGATGTTCTCAATATCTTCCAGGGACCGGATATATCCGAGACCTCGCACCATGAACTCGGTTTCACCCATCTCCACCAGCTTTCCACCCACATCATTGTTGGATTGCATGAGCGCATGCCGCACCTTCTGAATGGGGATTCCATAGGCCAAAAGCTTATTGGGATCAATCTCCACCTGGTACTGCTTTACAAATCCTCCGATGCTGGCCACTTCGGAAACACCCGGAACAGCCGTCAATTCATATCGCAGATACCAATCCTGTATACTTCGAAGTTGCTGAAGATCGTGTTTTCCTGATGTGTCCTTTAAAATATACTCGTACACCCACCCCACACCGGTGGCATCGGGGCCCAGGGCCGGATTCACACCGGGCGGCAGACGGCCCGCCACAAAATTGAGATATTCCAGAACACGGGAACGGGCCCAGTAAATATCGGTTCCATCTTCAAAGATGATATAGACAAATGAGAACCCGAAGAACGAATACCCCCGGACAACTTTAGCAAAAGGGACGCTCAACATGGCCGTTGTGAGAGGATAGGTCACCTGATCTTCCACCACCTGAGGGGCCTGCCCCGGGTATTCCGTATAGATGATCACCTGAACATCCGACAGATCAGGGATAGCGTCCAGGGGTGTATTTAGCATTGCGATGGTCCCACCCAAAACGATGAACACAGTGGCCAGGATCACCATGAATTTGTTCTTTACGGACCATTCAATTATTTTTTCAATCATCGTTTATGCCC
>JAXHSZ010000015.1:0-12151 GCA_034190725.1 Thermodesulfobacteriota bacterium | reverse complement strand
CGAATAGTTCCGTGCGAAGCCGAGTTTCTGTACCCTTCTGGAAAGGTATATCGGCACACACCAATTTGCCAGGAATGAGCATAACGCTCCGATCTTCAGGGAATGCTTTTATGTTGCATGGTTTCGAATCACATGTGCTGCGGTATTATTGGGGATACACTGATGGCTCGCATAGGTCCTGACAACTATACCGAGTGTTTATCTATGAAATATGCCAAGGAAATGGATTTCACAGGCAAAGCTATGAAAGGTATGGTTTATGTGGATCCTGAAGGAATTGCAGAAGATTCCGAGTTAGAGCATTGGTTAGATATCTGTGTGCAGTTCGCGACATCTCTACCGCCTAAAAAGCCGAAAATGTCTAAGAAGTGAAAACCGGAAAAGGGTATAAAAGGAATAATCTTCCAGAAAATATCTCATTTTAGATGGGCACCATCTAATGATCTGTAAAGGAATAAATAACACATCTGTGTGTCTCATCTTCATGCCATCTTTACCAATACTCAATCCCAAAATCCTCGTAATAGGTTCAACTCTTCCTCTGTTTTTAGGGTTTCTGATCGAACGAATCTGACTTCGATCTGAGCGCCAAAATGCCAACGTATTTTTGCACAGACCCTTAGCCTTTCTTGTCTTAGGGCTTGCATTCACACATACTATATGATAGTTTCTTTACTTCAGATTATGCTTCTGTATTGTAGATATTTTTTCCGAACGTTACAGTATAAGAGCATATCTGAAGAATCGGACTTCTATAGGTCGGAATCCTCGACGATGCACAAAAAGAGTACGAATCATTTGGATTCCTCCCTCCGACCTTATGAAATTCAGTAAGCGACATCCTCTCGTGACGGAAAGAATCTCTTAATTGAGGTATTATATTCATTCTTTGAATAAGAACATTTCACCGATATTTGGATATTTTCATGTGCCATGTGAGTTGCGTTGTCTTCGGAATAAAAAACCTGACTGAAGAAGAAGTGAGAGGGAAGAGAGTACTGGAAATCGGTTCCTATAATCTTAACGGCGGACTTCGGCCTGTTATCGAAACATGGGGACCTTCAGAGTATGTGGGAGTCGACATAGAAGAAGGACCGGGAGTCGACATTGTATGCACCGCCGAAAACATTCTGGAAAAATTTCAAAGAGACAGCTTCGATACGGTTATCTCAACAGAGATGCTTGAGCACGTAAGAGACTGGAAAAGTACAATATCAAATATTAAGAATGTGTGTAAACCTGGTGGCACAATACTCCTTACAACGCGTTCCTTTGGCTTTTGTTATCATGGTTGCCCCAATGATTTCTGGAGATACGAACTGAATGATATGAGAAATATATTTTCTGATTGTGATATTTTACTTTTAGAAAAGGATCATGAGACACCGGGAGTCTTTCTTAAGGCAAAAAAACCAGAAACGTTCTTTGAAAAAGAATTAATGACATACAAGTTGCATAGCATCGTCGTCAACAAAAGAGTCAACGAAATAAGCGACAAGGACCTTCGAAGCTTCTATTTTAAAACCATTCTTATCAGAGATAAAATAAGGAATTTTCTCTTCTGGCTGACGTGTAACGTCTGATCAATTAATGTAAGCTCTCATTTTCTGCAGATGAAGTTGGCAGCTGCTCAGAAACCAGAATTCAAAAGTACGAATCAAAAAGGAGACTGAATTCTAAGCAGTCACTTGAGTTGAATCTGAAAGCACCAATGGGTAAGCCGCATGATCTGTCCGAAAGTTTCGATCATCATAGTCAATTGGAACAACCTCAATGACACTCTTGAGTGCCTGGAATCTCTCACTCAGATCACATACCCCAATTTTGAGATTGTGATGGTAGACAACGGATCAGAAGGAGATGATGCAGCGGCATTGGAGAAAGAATATGGAGACCGCATCATATTGATTGAGAACAACAGGAACTACGGATTTGCCGAAGGGTGCAACATCGGAATGAGAAATGCAATGAATAGGGGCACTGACTATATTGCGTTGCTCAACAATGATACCGTAGTTGCGCCAGATTTTCTCGATGAAATTGTCTCGGTTGTTGAAGCACGTGAAGGGGTAGGCATTGCGGGGGGGAAGATATTCTGTTACGAGTATCCTGAAATCATCTGGTTTGGTGGTGGTTCCATCAACTATTGGACCGGAAACACTCCCATTCGAGGAAGTGGAGAGACTGACTGCGGCCAATTCGAGGAAGTGATGGAAGTGGACTGGATTTGTGGTTGTTTCATGCTCATCTCCACTGAATTATTGGGATCAGTGGGAATGCTTGACAATCGATTTTTTTTCGGATGGGAAGATGTAGACCTTTGTGTCAGGGCTGCAAAAGAGCGGTTCAAGATTGTGTTTGTCCCAGGATCAAAGATATGGCACAAGGGCTTTCTGGTCAGTAAGAAGGAAAGGCTCGTGGGGATGCCCATGTATTATGCAACAAGAGGGATGTATCTCGTAGCGGAAAAACATTTTACAAGGCTTCAGTTGATCAGTTGTACGCTATATCGTTTTATTACATTTCCTAAGATGATGTGGGTATATTATAAACTATTCCGAAAATGGGAGATGCCTGTGTATATGCTCTGGGCATCAGTAGACCATGTATTAAAAAAGATGACAAGGTCTTTCAAGATCAAGACAACAAAAGAGAAGAACTAAATCATGAGTTTTCATGAGAAGTGATGAAAATATAATGAAAATTTCACATGTGAAATTCAATAAGAGAAGAAGGCTTAAAGATGAAAGAGACTGCTTCAATCAGTGCCAGTACTCAAATATGTGCGGTTGTTGGCAACCCCATAGCCCACAGCCTTTCTCCTGCCATTCATAATGCGGCTTTTGCCGAATGCGGCCTTGATTTTGTCTATGTGGCTTTTCGGGTGGAAGATATCAAACACTCTCTTATGGGTATGCGGGCTATGGAGAACTTCAGGGGAATGAGTGTCACGATCCCTCATAAAGTGGAATCAATGAAATATCTCGATGACATTCCAGATGTTGACCGTCATATCGGTTCAATCAACACAATTATCAATGAGCAGGGCCGTCTTATGGGATTGGGCACGGATGGCCCCGGAGCACTTAAAGCAATCGTGGATGCGGGGATTGTCCTTGAAGGTCGTAACGTGCTCCTTTTGGGAGCCGGAGGCGCTGCCCGTGCAATCGCCTTTACTCTGGCCGGACAGACTGGGCTTTCACAACTTGGCCTCTTGGATGTGGATAAAGGGATGCTGAAACGTCTGGCCTCCGACCTGAAAAGAGATACGAATGCCTCAATCAAAGCTGAAGAGATCACTTCGGAGAACCTGTCACGAATGGTGGAAGAGGCCCACCTGATTATGAATTGCACGCCTGTGGGAATGCACCCGCATGTGAGCGAATCTTTGGTCCCTGTGGAGCTGCTTCGGCCGGATCAGGTGATATTCGATATTGTTTACAATCCCTTGGAAACTCAATTGTGTGCCGAGGCCAAGGTCCGCGGTCTGAAAGTCATCCACGGAGTTGAGATGTTTGTGAATCAGGCAGTATTGCAATTCGAACGTTTTACCGGTGTGAATGCCCCCATAGATGTCATGCGCCGGGTGGTTATGGAGCATCTTACACAATGAATCTCGTACTTATCGGATATCGCGGCACAGGAAAGAGTGTAGTGGCGAATCTGCTTTCAAAGAGTCTGGAAATGAAATCAGTCGGCATGGACGCTGAGATCATACAAAAGGCAGGAGCATCAATCCCTGAGATCGTGGAAAGATATGGTTGGGATAAGTTTCGGGACATGGAATCTGAAATGGCGTTGTATCTTTCACAGCTTGACAATATTATTATTGACACGGGCGGAGGAGTCATTGAACGGCATGAGAATGTGAAAGCACTGAGTAAAAATGCTGCAGTATTTTGGCTTCAGGCTTCTGTCAATGTTATTGTTTCCAGAATAGAGTCAAGTACTGATCGACCGGCTTTAGTGGCCGGAAAATCGTTTACTGAAGAAGTAGTTGAGGTCCTTGAAAGAAGAATCCCAAAGTACGCGGATGCCGCTCAATACAAGATAGATACGGACAAGAAGACTCCTGCCCAAATTTCAGGGGAGATTGCGAGGATATGGAAGGAGTTGTGAACTGATCAAGGGTGAATCTTGACTTATGTGCCATTAACCTCACACACCCTGAGCAGAAGCCATATTATGATTTCTACCCTTGAAACTCAGAAACTGAGCAGTTCCATGGAGAGAAAGATCATGAGCATAATTCGTGTCTGAACGAAAACTGTCTTTTTCGCCAATCTCTACGTCAGATAATGATTTTAATCCTCAAAATATTCAATATATTCCTGCGGTTAAAATTTTGATCTTCCTTGACCTTGACGAAAAATCCTAGTTTTCGTTCCGACACTAATTAAAAGTGTAAAAAAATATAAAATAAGTGAACAGCCCAGTGATTTTGCTTTTTGGCAATCGAAATCATATAACGAACGAACCGAAGCATTAGAACAAATTAGAAAAGAGTTGAATGAATGGAGATATAGTGCTGAACAAAGATTTCAAAGAGTTTATAGAATTATTAAATTTTAAAGAATGTTATCAATCTAAAGTCGAAGTTACAATAGAAGAGATTCGAGCAAACTTTATTGATATTGAAAATTTAAAAAAACAAGCGTG
Organism: Thermodesulfobacteriota bacterium; assembly: GCA_034190725.1. GTDB lineage: Bacteria > Desulfobacterota > UBA8473 > UBA8473 > UBA8473 > JAXHSZ01. The sequence continues at coordinate 7,492 of JAXHSZ010000015.1, read as the reverse complement.
CTATTGGTCGTTCTCAGGATTTGGCTGATTTAGAAAATTTAGAGTAGATGCTATCATTGAATAAACTTTTGAGTATTGAGAGGAAAAAGAAGATACCTGCTGCTCAAGTCTTTCTTTTAAATTCTTTCTTCTCACTTCTCCAACGCTGACGTAAAGTCATTTGCTCAAGCTTTTCGCCTGAAATACGAAGGGTCTCAACCTGGCGAATGGAAGACAAAAGATTGACATGTCAAAAACGACAGGAGGGAACGTATGAAAAAAGAAAAGACAGGAATGACAATGGAACAACTTCATGATTTAACGGTGGAACAAAAGCGTGACCTAGATGAGCTCCCTTACCGAGTGAAAGAAAGAATTGAAGAGCTGGACAAAGAATCGAGGGAGGAAATGAAACAAAAAATAAGCGGGCTCTGCAATTTAGACGATGCAACTTGTTTTGAGAAATATCCTCCATTGGTTCAGGACTGTTTGAAAAAGGATATTCACAGGATACTCGAAATGACATATGAGGATTTAAGTTCAGATGTTATGGGTGAGAAATTCCTGTTGAATATATTCAGATTCTTTATATTCAAATTGAATTCAATTATGGATTAGACCTGCAACATTTTGTAAACATGAGAGAGAACCATGACAGACAATAACACTCTCCAATACACAAAAGAGTCCCCGATTACACGTATCCTTCTCGTACGTCATGGAGAGACAGCATGGAACAGAGAACACCGTTTCCAGGGCAGGAGCAATACTCTGCTCAACGAAAAAGGCAGAGAAGAGTCTCGCGCCCTGGCTTATGCCTTAAAGGATGAGACAATAACAGCAGCATACTCAAGCCCTCTTGGGAGAGCATTGGAGACAGTAAAACTCATAATACACCATCACCCTTCCGTCAGAATCTTGGAAGAAAAAGACTTTGTGGAAATGGATTTGGGAACATTTGAGGGCATGGAGGCTCAGTTCTGGGTTTCTCACTATCCGGAATTCCTCGAGCGTTGGAGAGATACTCCTTCGTCGGTCAATATGCCGGGAGGAGAAAGTTTAGAGGAAGTTCAGACAAGGGCTGTGAATGCTTTGAAACGGATTGTCAGCCAGCACCCTCCAGGGAGTACACTTCTGATCTGCAGCCATAACTTCGTGATCCTGACCATACTCTGCCACGCAATGAATATACATTTGGATGACTTCAGAAAAATAAAACAGAGTACAACAGCCCTGAACATTCTGTGCAAACAGGGAGAAAATTTGTGGGCTGAAGTGGTGAATGACAGGTCTCATCTAGAGCTTATCTGATAATCGGAAAAGGAAATATAAATCATTTAGTGTCCATCCAGAAATGAGATATTTTCTGCAAGGTCAAGGAAGACGATGATTTTAACCACAGGAATACATTGGGTATGTAGGGGCTCGTTGCTACGTGCCCTTGCATCTGAGTCTGACGCAGAGATTGTGGAAAATAGCCTTTTATGAATGAATACTCTTTAGTTCCACCCATCCTTTATTTCAAAATCAGGGAGGAAATCACCATCCACTCCATCAGGATATTGTATCCATCCATTTTCAAATCCCATTGATTCCAGAAAACGGCAATAGCCCTCAAATTCCTCGTCAGTGAGGCGTCTGTTTAACTCTTTTGTACCAGTTGCCTTATACCTGGGAAAATACTGTCCCATGAGGCTTATATGAATTTCCGTGCCCAGCTCATCACCAAGGACACGAAGAAGTGAAAAGGAATCTGCTGTATTGTTCGGTAGTACCAAATGCCTCACTATGAAACCCTTTTCAGCGACACCCGATCCATTGAGAACGAGATTTCCAACCTGACGCTTCATCTCCTTCAAGGCTGGAATGTTGAATTTCACGTAATCATCAACGTGAGAACTAAAGGATGAAGCCTCATTGCTGCCGTATTTGGCATCAGGAAGATATACATCCACGGCCCCTTCCAGTAATCTCAAGATGTCAATCCTTTCGTACCCGTTTGTATTATAAACAATGGGCACTTTCAGCCCACTCGCTTTAGCAAGCCATACGGCCCTCATTGCCTGGGGCAGATATGGAGTGGGAGTCACAAGGCTTATATTATGGCAACCTGTCTCCTGAAGGGAGAGCATCTTTTCCGAGAGCTCCTGTGGGGTCATTTCATCTCCTTTCCCAAGTTGACTGATCTGATAATTCTGACAGAATCTGCATCTCAAATTGCAGTGACTGAAAAAAATTGTACCTGAGCCTTTGCTTCCCGAAAGAGGAGGTTCCTCACCAAAGTGGGGAATCACTTTTGCGACTTTCATATGAAATCCTGCTTTACAATAACCTGATTCACCTTCTTTCCGGTTGACATGGCACTGCCTGGGGCACAAAATACAGTCTTCAAGCATTTTATAAAGGATATCGGTTGTCTTCTCCAACATATCATATCTCAAATACAATCAAACACAACATTATCTCATTACAAACTCTTCATAGAGGATTATGATGAACAGGATTTAAACGGTGAAAGGATATGATAGATCGGTTGAGAAGATTCACAAGTGACCTCTGTGGGAAGTGTATCAACCGGCATTTGCATTCTTTATGTGCATCAATTCCATACCGGACTTGCCCGATTGAATCATTATATTTTGTATCCAATCATCTCCCCTTCATCAGGAAAATCATCACGAAAGTGAGATCCTCTGCTCTCCTCTCGCAGAAGCGCAGAACGGGCTATCATTTCTCCGGTCAAAAGCATATTCTTTGTCTCATGTTTCTGGATACACTCCTTCCAATTCCCAACATTGCATTGATTCAGCTTCTCCCCCAGATGATGAATATCCGATACGAGTTCTGTCAGCCCTTGCCCAGTCCTCACAATCCCTGCTTTTTCCCACATGAAAGACCTTAATTCCTGTTGAATAGTCTTTATGGAAAATTTCCCGTTATTGTCCATGTCATGTTGAATCTCATTTTTCATTGTTTCAAAGCTCTCTTCAATCACTGGATATTTTTTGCTTTTTATATATTGGGCTGCCAGAATGCCTGTAAGATTCCCATAAACCCAGATATCCGTCAGCGCATTTCCTCCCAACCGGTTGGCCCCGTGAACACCGCCGTTTACCTCCCCTGCAGCGAAAAGCCCCTCAATCCCTGTCTCACCTCTATTATTCACGGACAATCCACCCATGCAATGATGAACCGCAGGAGATATCACAAAACGCAACCTTCCTTTTACACTTTTTGGAATGAACCTTTGATAGCGTTCGAGCTTTTCAGAAGGAATCGTTGACAAATCAAGCCACACACCCTCGTCAACACCTCTTCCTTTCTGAATTTCCTTTGCGATTGCTATGGTCAGTGCATCTCTGGTCATAGAATGGGGATCAACTATGCCATGAAGCAAGGCAATATCTTCATTCCTGGAGTTGAACAATTTCGCACCACCACGAAAGATAAATACCTCATACCCGATCAGGGTCCTCGGAAGACCGGATTCAAACAGTACTGTCGGATAAAACTGTACAAACTCCATATCAATCATAGGAACACCAAGGCGAAATGCCAAAGAATAACCGTCTCCGGTAGTTCCGGGTGCATTGTCGTTCTGTGAATAGACCTGCCCGGCTCCACCAGTAGCCAGCACAACTGCCTTTGATTGAATGAGAATAGGGCCTTGATCTTGACGGCTCAAGACGATAGCACCCGCAATATCTCCGTTTACACCTCTCAAAAGGCGTTCCACAAAAATACCTGAAAGAAAATCTATACTGTTATTTTGAGCATACTGTGACATAGGTATGGTGAAGTCGGTTCCGATACTATTTTCCGAGAATACGTGCCTTGGAGCAGAGTGTCCTGGAACATGCACAATCCAAAATCCCTGGTCTCCTTTTTTCTTGAGAGGGACCCCATAACGGACAAGGTTATGTGTCTGGTCCAGGGCGCCTTCAATCATGGTCTCAACCATGTCCCTCCGGTTCACATATCGTCCTGATATAAGAGTATCCTTCAGATGTAATTCTTTTGTGTCTCCTTTACTTCTCAGGCCTGTGGAAACAGCAAAAGCGCCCCCGGATATGGCGGTATTGTTTGCGCGTCCCGGTCTGCCCTTACTTACAACCAGAACATGGGCACCTTCATTTTTTGCAGAAATGGCAGCACATAAACCTGCACCTCCGCTCCCCACAACCAAAACGTCCGTTTCGAGTGTGTGTTTGAAATGCATATGGCACCCTTCTTCCTCCGACAGTAAATGAATCCTGCCATCAAATCAGAGATTCGAGTGTCCCTGTGTTATATTTTTCAGCTCTTGTTCAACGATATCTCTCACTGAAAAAGAAGGCTCTCCTCGATCGAACCGGTCGGTCAGATCATACGCCTGTCTTTCGAATAGAACATTGCGATATTCATCCTGAAGTATATTATCCGCATACAATTCAATGAGCTTTCTTGAGCCCAATATGTCAGCTTGAACAACATGAACCATCTCATGAAAAATTGTGGAGAGTGCCATGGAAGGAAAAGACCATAGCCCTTTGTGGATGAGAATGCAATCAATGAGAGTAAAGCCAATAGCTTGAGTCAAGTCCAGAGGGACAGGCATGCCTGATTGTATTAGCTCATTATAAAATCCGGGATTTGAAAGGTGATCGATTGTTGCTATCCGTGCTACATCAAGGATTCTCTCTTCAAAATAATCACTCAGGCGAAATCTTTCTTCATCCGACAATGGCCTGGCATTGACAAGATGCAGATTCCGGTGTTCTTGGACCCACTCCTCGAATTTTTCAATGAGATATTCCTTCAATGAATCCAATTCCATGGTTTCACCCCAATATGCCTATAAAGTCATTATAAAAAAGTGGCTATCTATAAATGAAAATTTTACGCAATCTCTACGCCTGCCTGTACATGGCCGCACGAAGACAGGTCAGACTCAAATGTAAGGGCACATTACAATGTGCCTCTCCATACCCAATATATTCCTGCGGTTAAACCTTCGTCTTCCTTGAACTTCCCAAAAATATTTCATTTCTGGACGGATACTCAATAGGATGCGGATTTCTACTGATTCACGCATGGAACTGTTGTGCCAGTTCACAGGTTTCAGGTGTCTGGTTTCAGGTTCAAGAAAGAACGCTATGACTCCCAAAAGCTCCTTTCCCGACACCTGAATACTGAAACCTGAACACTGAAATCCGACACCTGAAACCAAGATCGGAGCCTTCGAAACGGTAAATTTTAGCCACATAAGAACATCACTGATAATACCTGTGAACGGTTACGAACTGTTTCATCAATAGCACTGATCAGCAAATACACTTACATGCCTTTTTGCCAACTGCTCATCCCCTGGTATTCCAGTAACATTTTGACGACATCGCTGATTTGAAAAGACAGGATAGATATGTTCATTATAAATGTGAATTGCAGCGTCTTCATGAGCTTTAGGATTACGGAATAATCCTGCGAAATGTTCAGAGTACAGATATTCTATCGGCGTTCCTTTCACGAGCTTTCGCCACATGGCTTCCGCTTCGGCTACTCTTTGTAATGCGACTTTATGTTCCGCTTCCAGGCGATCAAGATCCTTGACCATTGCTTTGGTAAAAGCTCTTGAGACAGGGTGTTCAAATGCAGATCCCCTGGCGCGGATCGTCGAATTGAGGAGATTGGTGACTTCATTTTCTCGCGATGTGTCAGGGCAGAATAGCAACAACAACCCACAAGGACGAAGTGCAAAGGTAACAAAAGATTTAGTTGGGCTTATAGCGAGCAAAAAAGAAACACCTTGTTTTATAAAGGGCTCTATCTGCAATTCATAGCTCTTTTTCATAATATCATCATATGAATAACCGGTCAGCATCCTGGCGAATTCGAAGCCTGGATACGCCCTGTCCAATATCACCCAAGAGTTATTGTTTGATGCTGATTTTGCACGGTCTTCCACTAGAGTTCTTCCCCTAACAAGACCTGTTGTATTTATGGGACCTGCCTGGTAAACTGGCAAGACGTCCTTGCTTGAAATAATAGCATCTTCAGCGAACTCTTTGCATCCGATTCGCAAGATATCGGCCATGGCCTTATATGCAGGCCATCCCAATTCTTCAATGCCCAAGACACCTATACGAGAATCAAGCATCAATGCGGTTTCAACTCCTGACTTCACTGCACCGGTTCCGGCATCAGATGGCAGTGCAAGTTTGAAATATTGCCAGTATTCCTTTGGTATTCTCTGCCACTGCAGAGTGGCAATTTTCACCTCCTCCATGATTGCATTGGAGTTCATGTAATCGCCATCTTTACTGAATCCGAGTTCTTCAGACGTGTATTCAAGGAGGGCCGAAGATGAGGCCATTGGTTGTCCAGCGTCATTTAAAACAATGCCTATTCCGTAATTGTGGCCCTCAGAATCTCTGTCACAGAGAATTTTCGCTATTTGATTGGCGTCTTTCCCCTGTTGTGCAAGTTCCAGCGCATCTTCGTTCACTTTTTTTCCGAATTGTAAGTCCATTGATGTATTTACTCCTCCATAGGTATTTGTCTTCAGTAGGTTCAAAGAATGATCAGTGAGCATCCATCCCTTTGACCGACTTCATATGGAATTCTAAATGAAATAAGGTCGAGCGGTCAAGTGAAAAACCAAAAGAGAAGTTATTGTACAGATAGAATGGGTAGTGCTCATCCAGAAATAAGATATTTGTGGATTCCCGTATGTTAAAATGGTAAGGTGTTATCAGTCGGCATCTTCATTGATGAACAAAGAGTGTGCGACTTACTCCAAAAGCAATATGGTCAATAGAGAAAGGCTGGGGATCCTTTTAAATCCGAATTCCGAAGCACAAAGTCTGTAACAATTGCAAAATATTACTATTAAATGACTTCAATATTTCAAATAGGGGCAATTCATGAATTGCCCCTACACATGGGATATTAAAGTATGCGTAACCGTCCATGGTTTTCAGTTCATGTTTTTTGAATGAAATGTATTTTTTATATTTTTTGGTTGCGGCTTATGCGACTTTTTCAAAAGGCGAAAATATTACTCTTGAAAAATAGAATGATTTGGAGAAAAGGAACCGGTGCATATGGCATATAAATCAACTGGTATTTTTTTTCATTATCAACGGGGGGAGAGGCTGAAGGATTTTCCTTTGGCCCTTGAAGGGATTATTGATAAGGACCATGTCATGTATTGTGATGCGCTTTATGATGCGCCCCCTGATTCCATTTATGACATTCCCCCAGTTCCTGTATCGGAACTCTACAAGGTTCATTCAGCAGTAATGGTTGAACAAATAAAACAAATCGGTGTATTTGAAGGAGCCCTTTACTCTGTTGCAGGGACTGTCCTTGCCGCGGAAAAAATCTGTTCCGGGGAAATCACCAATGCCTTTGTGTTTACAGGTTATGGAGATCATCATGCCGGAAAGAACTTTTACGGAGGAGGGTGCTATTTCAACGGGGCCGCAATTGCCGCCCGGATCATAAGAAAAGCATATGATATAAAACGATTTGC
>JAXHSZ010000149.1:0-10667 GCA_034190725.1 Thermodesulfobacteriota bacterium | reverse complement strand
CTATAATTGCATCATCCACCACTATACCCAGAACCATGATCAGCCCGAAAAGCGATATCATATTAATGGTACCGCCGATGGCCCAAAGAATAGCCATTGCACCTGCAATGGAAATGGGAATCCCCATACCGCCCCAAAAAGACAGCCGGGCATTTAGAAAAGTCCATAGCAATAGGAAAACAATCATCAATCCGATAATGCTGTTTTTCGTCAGCAGACTGATCCGCGACCGGAGCATGCCCGTATAATCATAAAGTATTTTAATATTGGCACCAACAGGCAGTTGCATCTGTTTTTGTGAGATAAACTGTTGAACAGCCTCTGATATGACTAAAGCGTCTTCTTCTTTCGTTTTATAAACAATGAGAAGAACAGCCGGCTCACCGTTTATCAGGGCATTGACGGGATCCTCCGTAAATCCGTCGTTAATGGTGGCCACACGATCCAGCGTGATGATTTCTCCTTCAGGGCGGGCCAGGACAACAATGGAAGAAAACTCATCACCCGTATACTTGCGCCCTATAGTTCGTACTCGAATCTCTTCTCCCCGAGTCCGGATGGTTCCACCTGCAAGATTCAGGCTGCTGCGTCGAATTGCATCCACAATCATATTGAAGGTTAATCCATATTCACGGAGCCGTTCTTCGGATACCTCGATATTGATTTCATACCCCCTGGCACCGAAAATTTTCACTTTAGAAACCTCTGGAAGCTGCTTGATTTCGTCCTTTGTTCTCTCCGACCACTCTTTGACTCTTCGTTCAGACATGTCGCCGGAAAGATAGAGCAGCATTACCGAGTCTTTAAGAATCAACTCAGTGATGATCGGTTTTTCCGCATCAACCGGAAAAGTGGAGATGGAATTCACTTTGGTTCTGACCCTTTCCAGGATATCACTCACATTATAATCTTCTTTTACTTCGATAATGGCGGTCCCGACATTTTCACTCGACTGAGTGGTATACCGTTTGATACCTTCCAGACCTTCTATGGCCTCTTCAATCTTTAGACAGATTCCCTCTTCAACTTCTTCGGGATCGGCCCCGGGATAGAGAACTAAAACCATAATCTCGTCCAGAGAATATTCTGGAAAATTCTCTCTGGTCATGGACATGGTGGCGATTCCACCTGCCAGAAAGATCAGGACAAGAACAATATTAGCAAATACCGTGTTTCGGGCAAATGCTGCCAGTACGCGTTTCATGATTGTTTTTCCTGTTGGCTTTTGTTTGTTATTTCCAACAGTGCATTTTCAAGGGGATCGATGAGTCGTGTGGTTACAACCATATCCCCGACCTTCAGACCGTCGCATACATAGACATTCTCACCTTCCATACGTGCTACCTTTACCGGTACTGTTTTCAGGCGATTGTCAACGACAAGATATACCGTATTCTGAAAGCTCACCGCCTGCCGGGAAAGTCGGAATACGTTTTTCAGGGATCTGCCCGGAATCATTACCGAACAGAACATACCTTGCACCAGTGGTAAAGACTGAGGATTTTTTTTCATTTCGGTATCCGCATTAAAACGCACAGCAACCGTAAGGGTCCGGGTCTGCTGGTCAAACTTTACCACCCGGTGCAGTTGGCCCTCCCAAGTTTGTCCACTGTTATCCTCTGTCCATCGGATCTTACATTGCACTTTCTTAAGGCCCGAAAACCAAGCGGTTTTTCCATTTGACTTTGCCCCGTCAAAACAGAGCCATTTACTCGCATCACGACTGTCTAAAGGTACATGGATTTCCAGAACTGAATCATCTGCCAGGATTACGACATTCTGTCCTGGAGTGACATACTGCCCCTTTTCTAACGATACCCATTTGATACGCCCATAAAAAGGTGCTCGGACTTCGCATCGCACAAGATTAGATTTGGCAAAAGCCAGTCTGGCTCGGGCTGAACTCAGACTGCTTTCTGTCTCTTTAATCTGGATAGGATAAAGCGCAACAGCTTGAGCCATCTGGTCAGCCTGGTCTAAAGCGGAATTATACACTTGTTCCGACTTATCGACACCGGAGCGGGTACCTATGTTATTCGTCTCAAACAGCTTCCGAATTCTTTCAAATTCAGCCCATGCAAGTGCACGATTACGTTTTATTGTTTTCAATCGCTTAGTGTCGATGTCATATTGCTTTTTTAATCTTATAATGGCATTTTCCCACTGTTGAACTACCCCTCGTGTTTCCTCATAAGACGCTGTGTAGTTCGTAGAATCAATCTTGAAGAGTATTTCCCCTTTGAGAATCATCTCACCCGTTTCCAATTTGGGATTTACCTGAACGATTTTTCCTGATACTTCGGATGCGATGGGCACTACATTCAATGCTTTTACTTCGCCATAACCAGTTATAAACACGGGAACATCCTCTTTTGCAATCTGCAGAGCTTCAACCTGTAATGGACGTTCACCATTTTTTACCTCGGCCGGATGGGTTTTCATACTTAACAGCATTTTCATTCCCACTATGCCAACAATCAGAACAATTATGGAAACTACAATGCTAATAGACACAACCATCACCGGTTTTTTGGCTTGTTCTGTTTTATTTGATTCCATCTGAGTTTACCTTTGGTTCTTTATTCTTAATGATCCACACGGAGTGCTCAACAGGCCCAAACGTCTTCAATTCTTGGTTTAGATTTAAGCCCAGCATGCTACCATGATGCCGAGGCTGATCTGTGTCCCAATGATGGGTCATTATAAATACGACATTAACCGAGGCATAACCATACACGTCGGCCGCCCCCGGGCCATGCATTTTCCTAAGATCTGTTGAAAAGCCCTATAGTTTTTATGCTATCGCTGCTTCTTGGTACTGCCCGTTTGCCCGCACCTTTTGTTAAATTTTGGTTTTGATTTGACTCTCGATTTCGTTAAATAATTTTTTAATAGAATTGGAAATACATTTGTCTAAAATACAACTTCCTCTGTTAGAAATTTTTTTCCAGCTTATAAATGTAAAATTGCTCCATGCCCAATATGTTTCTCTTTCTAATTGTTCGATATATTTTTCAAAAATGATTTTGCCCTCTTTTCTTAATACAGCGCGATATTTAACCGTTGCAGTTAATTCAGGAAAATCTAATAAACCAAATGTAAAGTAACGGAAAACGTTGACTCTTCTTTCAACCTTCATTGAATTAATTTCACCAGACAGTACATATTGGGCAGTATTAGTAATAGAAAAAATTTTTGTCTTTTCAATTTCCTCCCGTAATGTATTATGAAAATATTGAATAATAATTGGATACGTTGCGCCACTTATTAACCTGGGTGATAGAGTATTCATTGCCGTCATATCTTCATTTTTTTCTTCCTCAAGTCTTTCGTCCTTGAATAGAATTACTTTGATAGTTCCTATTTGTGAATATGATGCATCTAATTTTAAAGGATGGTTAAGCTTCATTACCGGAGTACTACATCCAATAATAATAATTAACGAACATAGACAAACAATTAGACATCTTAATTTGGCAATCATTTTTAACTCCTACTTTTTCAATATTTTAGTTCTTATAAATAACCCAGGTTAACCGGCGCGGCTGATTTTTGTCGCGTCCGGTACCACGATTGATATTGATTGAATCCAATTTGCCAGCCCGTTCGAGTGGAATCATTCGACACTATAATTACACATTGCTGTAGAATTATTGGCCTGTTTGGCGTGAGTTACTTAACCAATTGCGTTATGCTGTTAACATGGATTTCACGTTCCGTTGTCTTGTCTCCTGTCCGGATTAAAGCATGTCTTGAGAAAGGACTAATCTGTATCCTGACTAATCCTCCCAACGTCGCATCAAAAACAATCACTCCTTTGATACACCCCTTTATCTCGATTTGCCCGGAACTGGAAACGCAGGGTTTAACAAACAGCTCCTTTCTTAGGTTATCCCGGAGGACAATCATAGCAGCAGATTTGTCATGTGATGACATAGCAACTACGCAAATCAAATCTAACCATGTATTTACAGTCATACCTCCAAAACTCTGGATTATATCACCAGGCAAAATGCCTCCCTTTTCAGCAGGGGAGCCAGCTATTACTTCGCCAACAATTGCGCCTTGCACATCCTGAGCCGGGATTGCTGGGGCCTTCACACCGATAACTTTCTGTTTTACTTCTTGTTTGGGTAATTCTAAGTCTCCTTCAAAAGTAATCTTAGCCCACTTGTGGCCTTGAACATCCGTCAAACCGACTAATTGATATGTACACTTTCCGGTCATAATTGCTCTTGGTAGAATCGGAGTAATGAGAATGCCTACGTCATCAATCCATTTCGAGCCTATAATCAATGGATCGTTTGGGAATGTTGGAAGAGACCTGATTCCAACCAACCCTGTGACACATGTCATGTGACCAGAAGGTGAAATCGAGAAACTTCCCAGGTTGTGTAAAGAGCGAGATAAGAACTGAAACAACCCATCTCCTGTTCCCTTGGTATCCAAATTCTTAGCGCTCAATAGGACTTGTGCAATTCCTTCCTTCGAAACATCTTTAACATGGTACTGGAACGTGACAGAATGCTCCAATTCTGTTGTCTCTCCTTCGCTGGTTATCGTTGCTTTCTGCCTTTCGTGGTATTGTACTTCGTCTCCGGGCACAAATTTCCACCGCAATTTTACACCTTCAATCCCAGTTTGTCTCCACATAGGCTCCTTCCATGCCCGGTCATCCTCGCCATATGAACTGCTTTTTGGTGACGTGCATGAAGTGGAGGTCAACGCAATAATAAAAAATGTTAACAAAAAGGTTAATGTAACTTTGGGCCTTGACTGTTGCATTTGATTTCTCCTTTCGTTTTTTTCGACGAATTATGAGGTTAATGAGTTCATTCGAATTCATAGAGCGAAGCGGAATGAATCTCAATGTGCAACTAAATGTTTCTATTCCCTTTTATCCTCCCTAATCTTAATTGTAATGATTTCATTGCCCCTCCTTAATTGATTGAAGTTTATTGCCCATCTTGATCAGGTTCTATACGTTCTACTGATAGCAGGTTCAGATTCAAGTCACGTATTCGGATCAGTAATCTGTGTAGAGCTGCTTGGTCTGCAACCTGACCTGTCAGGACTGTTTCTTCGCCCTCAGAGGAAATAACCATTTTTTTAAACCAGTCTGACCATTTATTGTCTAGGCACCCTTTCAACTTGATCGGGTAATATATTGGGTCGTAAGATTTGTGTGGCTTTGTCATGGAAATTCCCTCATATTCCCTGCATATTGTACACAGATTTGCCGAAAGTGTGTGGCATGCTCAGACTATTCTAATACTGTCTGGGCTAAAATATGCCACATCAAACGCGGTCTGTCATCACACCAAAGTGTGATTTTATGGGGTGATTTTTTAATGATATTTGAGGATTTATTAGATGAAAAGGGAGGTGGCCAATGCCGGGTTGCCAGAGATTCTTGTTTTCATGGAGTTATAAGAGTCCCATCTCTTTGGCTCGTGCGACGGCCTTGATGCGGCTATTGACGTTCAATTTGCTGTTGATGTTTTTGGTATGGGTTTTTACCGTATTCAATGAAATGAAGAGTTTTTCTGCGATTTCCCTATTTGAGAATCCTGCCGTGATGAGGGATAATACCTCTAATTCGCGCTCGCTTAATGGTTCTAGTAGGCCTTCAATTTTTGGCGGCGTGCTGGCCTTAAAGGCCATCATTATCTTTTTTGCATATGATCGTGAAAAGCCGGCTTTTGTATTGTCAGGAGCATGTTTTTTTACGTTTAGCATTTCTTCCAACAATTCAGCCACCGGCTTTCCTTTGCTAACAAAGATCATGATAAGTCCGCCAGGCTCGGCCAACGCTAAAGCCAATTGCAACTCACTCAGCGCGGCGGCTGTATCCTGCTTTGCCTTAAAGATCATTGCTCTCCACAGTCGCATCTCGATCATTAAATAAACGCGATCACCGGCCTGTGCGTTCTCAATTAAACGCCTTAACAACTGATCAGCGTCATCTAACCGCTCTTGAGCGATGAGAATACAAACCAAGGCCAAATGCTCGAACTCGTGCAAGTTTGTAAGTTCATCATCGACACTCAAGCCCCTCTCTTTCACCCATTTTAGGGCTGCATTCAAATTGCCGTTTACCAGCCAGAAAAATACATTGAAAAAGGCAATCACATTCATAGTCAAGGGGGACAGCATAAAATCGCGCGTGCTCTCATTTATCTTCTCGAGTACACGAAATGCACCAACGAGATCCATCCGATAAATTAATGCTCTTAGCAGATTGATTCGACAATTCGTGAGTGCCTCAGGATCACGCCCTTGTTCATTCAACTTGATGCCCTTGTTCATCAGGCGAATCCCTTCGTCAAGATCGTTCCATTCACAGAAAATCATGCCTAAATTTCCATAAAGAGAGCCCATTAATTCCGTTTGGGAAAGGTTACTTTCGTTTGCAAGACTTATAGATTGTTGGTAAATATCTTTTGCCTCCGTAAATTGGCCTCTTGACAGCATAACCGCCCCAAGGCACATATTCGTGTAAATGTTATGATACATATTTCCCGCTGCTACACAAATCTTCTGGGCCTCGGAAAAAGCCTGCTGTGCTTTTACCATATCCCCTGCTCCACTCAAAATATAGGCAAAACCTAACGTTGTGGCCGCCACACTCCGCCAAATCAAATCCCTCTGGGAGAGAGATTCCAGTGCTTGGTTAGATAAGTTAACGATACGGGAGACATCACCTTTTCGAGTTGATATGTATGCGCGAATAACAGCGATCCTTCCATACAGGTCCTCCTTTCTTAGTTCACTGTTTGACGTAGATTCGATTATGTTTTCCGCGGTTTGCAGTCTCATTTCAGCATCTTCTAAGTATCCACTTTGAGACAACTCTTTGGCATAAAAAATACAGAGCTTGGGATTGGCGCATATTTGCTCATTTGGCAGCTTTCTGAACCATCTAATCAATCGACTTTCGTTAGCACGATCCCAATCAACCCCGGCAATTTCTTCTATCAACTGTGCAGCCTGATTATAATCTTTGGCGGCAAACGCATGATCTATCGCTTCGTCCTTAAAACCATTTTTTGCGAACCATTGACTTGCACGGCGATGGAGTTCAGATACAAGGTTGCTCTGTTTCATTCGCAAACGCTGCTTGAGCAAATCCGCAAAGAGATGGTGGTAGCGATACCAACAGCGTTCGTCGTCAAGTGGGATAATAAAGAGGTTGGCCTTTTCCAGGGTGTTCAACACCTGTTGGCTGTTCTCCTGCAGGGTGACGGTATCGCAAAGCGAGCCGGACAGACGCCCGAGAATGGAAGTCTGCAGCAAGAAATTGCGCAGGTACTCGGGTTGACGGTTCAGCACCTCTTCGGTTAGGTAGTCGGCAATATATCGATTATCCCCCTTGAACGCTTTGAGGAAACCAGATGGATCTTTGCGCCCAGACAGCGACAGAGCTGCCAGTTGCAAACCCGCAATCCATCCTTCGGTGCGCGTTTCGAGCAAATGGATATCCTCGGTTGAAAGTCGCAAATTCAAGTTTTCATTGAAGAGGATGGACGTTTCATCGGCGGTGAAACTAAGATCAGCAGCACGCAACTCAGTCAGTTGGTTCTGGCTGCGTAAACGGGCCATTAACGGCAAGGGAGGGTCCGACCGCGTGGCGATGATCATGTGCATCTGCTCTGGCAGGTTTTCAAGCAAAAACGTGATTAGGTCATGGATTGACTTGGCATCGACTAAATGATAATCATCGAGAACCAGCGCCATGTCGGTTGGGATACGGATCACATCATTTATCAGGTTTATCAGAACGGATTCGATGGGCGGCGGTTGCGGGGATTGCAGCATCGTCAAAGCTGCTTTGCCGGTACCTGTCTCCAGGGTCTGAAGCCCAGTGATGACATAGGAGAGAAAATACACGGGGTCATTATCACCTTTGTCAACAGAGAGCCAAGCGACCGGTATCTTATTCTGGTGTATCCAGTCGACTAAAAGCGTGGTCTTACCGAAACCTGCCGGGGCAGATATACATGTAAGCTTACGTTCAAACCCCTCATCCATCCGTTTGATCAAATGCGATCGTGAAATCCAGCTTGATAGCGGCGGAGGAACGCAGAGTTTTGTTCTTAATGGAATTAGGTGTTGTATTTCATCCTGCAGGACATCTTTTCCACCGAAAGAGCCATTTTCTTGGGGGGGTCTTGTGTCCAAATCTCTATCCTCCTATGCAAGATCGAAAAACCAAACATATCATGCGACTATAAGCTATTGTGAATTGGAGTGATACTCTGAGTGTTGGGTTGTCTTGCCAGTCTTTAGATACCATAATTCAAAACGTCCATTCAAAGCGCATCACCTGGCATGAGTGGTTTTGAAAAGCTACAGTTTTTCAGAATCCTTATCCATGCCCTTGTTATGGATTGGATTCTTTCGTTAAGTGAGTTTCTCTCACAAGCAAAAATAAGGGTAAGCCCAAAGAAACACAGAATATGTATGTACCAAGTACCCATAACTGCTTCATTTTATTCCGGATTCCTTCATAGATAATAAACCCAAGCAATACGACTGCCGAAACAATTACGCCAAGCCATGCAAATGCACTTATCCGGGAACTGACTGCCTCTGTAATCAATGCATCAATAGCTAATCCATTTTCAACAACCCATAAAAGCTATGGTTACAATAAACAGTTGGATGCTGTATTTTCAATAGGTTACGGTCACTAATCGTTTTATACTTTATCAAGGGTATGGCCAATTACTACATAGGTTACTTACCATCCAAACGCCATGTTTTGCCAACATAACCTGTTGAAATAATTTGACCAGTGCGGTTGAGCAGGGTTGCGGTAAGCATCGGCTGCTTGCTTCGTTTGCTTCTTATACGCAAGAGCCCGGCTGGTTTCTGGACAGAAATCAGACAAATCGAAGACCGAAAATCACGGCTATTTTTCAGTAAATGACCACAAAAAAATATCGGGTTCTGAACTTGCCAATTGTTATTGTGGTAGCAGTCAAGTTAATTATATTGTTGTTTCATCCAGTTATGAGCACAATCTTTGATTGTGGCAAGGGGTGGGCTTGCATGAAATATACGGTGATGCCTTATTTTTTTGCAATTTTAAGTAAACCCTTTATTTCCGTAATATCTGAATGGGCAAATCCCCGCAAATCGATATAACCTATTGAATTTGCAGATATTCTTCAATAAATACAAATGATAGAACCAAAAATGACTAGGAAATAAAGAGGTTACACTTTTGCTGAAATTCGGTGCTTTTTCAAGAAATAAAGCCTTAACACTGCGAAAAGCATCATTATAATTATTTTCAATGGTTAGTGCGAAATTTACAATATACGACAGTGGGCTCACTTTACTTTCGTTGCGATTTTTTTATAAGCATCACCGTGATACCGCGTGTTCGATTTGTCTGGAAATACAAAGCATGCAAATCCATTACTCATACAACCTTATGGAAGCCTGCAGTTCATAAGAAGCAAACGAAGCAAGTAGCCGGCGAACGGTGAACGTGGCTAACCATACAGGGCTAAAAAATTTAAAAACACATCTTCTCATCTCATGAGAAATTCACATTATATTTGTCCAATGAGAATTTATCAATAAAAAAGGAAGCGCACACAAAGGAAGAGACGAATGTGGTTGACATCACTAAAAGTCGGAAGAATTGAAAAAGAAGTAAAATCAATGATTTTATTAATATTTTTTTAAGTTATTCTAAAAACTTGCCGATAACAATGTAGTTGTTAATAGAAAATTGTGGGCGCATATTCACACATGTAAGGGAGTCAGGGGGTTCGGATGAGTGACCGGCACATCCTGATTGTTGATGACAGTGCTACGATTCGTACAGGTTTGAAGCGTACCTTAGAACCGTTCAATGCTGAGATCATGGAAGCAACTGATGGGCGAGAGGGTCTTGATCTGGCTTTGAACAATAGTTTTGATCTGATTATTACAGATTTTGATATGCCGAGAATGAACGGTGTGGAATTCTGCCAACGATTAAAGAGCGATCCTCTTACTCGAGGTATCCCTGTGATCATGCTGAGTTCTTTTGACTCTGATTCTGATATTAACAGGGGATTCGAGGCTGGGGCATCAGCATATGTTTCGAAGCATGAGGCACGTAGCCGGCTGAATGATGTCATTGAAGAGATATTATCCAAATCCAACATTCAGCGACAGCAACTGATAATGGTTGTGGATGATTCTCATGCTATCCGCCATCTTGTTGAAAATGGTCTGGCCCAGGCGGGTTTTCAAGTTATCACTGCGGATAACGGCAAGAATGCTTTAGACCTCCTCACAAAGAAAAGACCTGACCTTATTATAAGCGATATTGATATGCCTGAGATGAATGGCTTTGCATTCTGCGAGGCAGTACATAAAGACCCTGATCTTGCATCCATCCCATTTGTGGTGATGAGTTCAAACAGCCAAAGGGGGCATATGAAGCGGATGCTTGAAAATGGTGCAGCCGCATATATGGTCAAGCCTTTCAATTTAGACCAGCTTGTAATTCTTGTTGAAAAGCTCTTGTCAGACCACTTTCTTCTTTTGCTCAAGGAGAGGGAACGTCTCGATATGGAGCGACGAATGATGCTTGCAAGCATCACAAGTCTTGTTTCTGCATTGGAAGCTCGTGATTCTTATACAAGAGGCCACTCAGAGGCAGT
>JAXHSZ010000148.1:0-4595 GCA_034190725.1 Thermodesulfobacteriota bacterium | reverse complement strand
GAAATAGTTGTTGCATTCCATGTGATCATGTGTGATCTTTTTTGTCAAATTCTTCCTTACCCTGAATATTGTTTATTATGCTAACCGTGATGAATATAATTCCGGAATCAGAATAAAGAACTCAGCAAATGTGGGAGACATACTGTGATTTAGTTCTGGATTCCGGCTCATAACTTCCGGACATATGAGTGGTTCACTTTTTTACCCATTAAATTACCAAATCCGGTTGAAGACCACATTTAATGTCTTTAGTGAACAGGTGATCATTTCTCACATTATATGCCCAGCACATATCCCCTATCTCAGGATATGCCTCAAGGATTTTTCTCCTCAATAATGGAGCATCTTCGATATAGTCTCTGATGGGGAAATCATAGGATTTATCTATAAATTGAGCGAGACTTTTGGCCATTTCAAGGGCTTGGTCAACCAGATGATGACAGCCCGCTTTACCTCCCAGGGCTGTCATTACCTTTTCCGTAAAACCTCTGTTGATTTCAAGGCCTGTAAGGTTCTCCATTTTTCGGCCGGTCTGTCTGCAGACTCCGACGTAGGGGGCCTTTTTGAAGTCCGCTTCTGCATGTTCAATCACCCTCGCTGGAAAGGAGATACGGAAGTGAGTTGAGATATGATGGACATTATCCAGCATTGAGACATCGACTCCCAATAATCCTTCTTCTATGAGATCTACCCGAATGTTTTTGTTTCTTTCGAACAATGCCAAATGAATACTCCTTTCTGTCAGTCTTTGAATTTCTACAACATGTCTTCTTCTCTCAAAGATCCTCCCATTCTATTCGATATCAATCTTATGTCAAGGAAATATCTGGGAGGAATATGGGGACGTCATTCTCAACCCTGGCAATCACAGTGAGTGGATTTCCTTTAAAAATCAATATGTTTTCATTTTCAAAATCACAAGCTTATTTTTCAATGTTTTAAATTGACACAGAGATACCTTTGCCTTACAATTTTAAATATACTCTAGATTATCCCTTGACATATAATTGTTATTTCCCTATACTCCTTTCCCGAATGTTACGTTCTCATCGAGAATTATTGAAAGATCTCACCTTTCCCTATTTGGTGGCCTAGGTCGTTATTCCTCCTTTTTAAACATTATTATCTAGAGGAATCATTCACATATGCCCTTTATCATTCTTTTTACAATTATTTTCTGAATTTTTGTCTTCATCGCCCAACACCCTGGACACCCATCTCCCCGTATTAAAATGTTGATTCGCGGATGAATGTTGTCAAGTTCAGGAACCGGTGAACCACTTAATTATCAACAAATTATATTTTATAGCCCTCAACGAGTAAGATATGGAGTCAATTATTTTTTGTTCTCTCGGTGGTCTGGGGATGTTTCTCTTCGGTATGAAAATCATGTCGGAAGGACTCCAAAAGGTCGCCGGCAAGAGAATGCGTCAAGTGTTGGGCATGGTTTCCAGCAACCGTTTTATAGGCTGTGCAGTGGGTGTCGGTGTAACGAGTGTCATCCAGAGTTCCAGTGCCACAACGGTAATGTTAGTCAGTTTTGTTGATGCAGGACTCATGAATCTTATTCAGGCTATTGGCGTGATATTGGGCGCTAATATAGGAACCACAGTTACAGCTCAATTGATAGCTTTTCAGATACAAGCGTATGCATTGCCCGCCATAGCTGCAGGGGTGCTCTTAAAGTTCTTCATAGGGCGGAGAAAGTGGGTTTATGTGGGGGATGTCCTTCTGGGCTTTGGTCTTGTCTTTTATGGGTTGAGTACAATGAAAGCAGGTTTTGCTCCACTTAAAGAAAGTGAGGCCTTTATTTCACTGTTCACAAGGTTTAATGCAGAAAACATTTTAGGAATCCTTCTTTGTGTAATCGTGGGAACTGCTCTGACCATGATTCTGCAAAGTTCCAGTGCAACCGTTGGTATAACCATGGCCCTTGCCAGTCAAGGTTTACTGGACTTTGAAGCAAGTGTCGCTTTGATTCTCGGGGACAATATCGGGACAACAATTACTGCGGAATTGGCCAGTATCGGTGCAAACATCAATGCCCACAGAACTGCACGAGCCCACACCCTTTTTAATGTTGTTGGCGTCTGTATTATCATCCTATTCTTCCCTCTTTTTATTCATTTAGTTACGTGGGTGACATCATCCTTTATTGACATTGGACCTCCTGATCTCATTGTCAATGGAGAAAAATCCAATATTTCAAGATATATCGCAAATTCACATACCATGTTTAATGTTGTCAATGCGTTATTCTTCCTTATGGTCCTTCCATACCTCGTAAAAGTGGCCATCTGGCTTACTCCCCATAGAAGAGAAGAAAGCGCAATGGATGAACTCCACCAAATAAAATACCTGGATTCTAAGTACATTGATACACCATCCGTGGCACTGGCCCAGGCAAGAGCCGAGGTGATAAGAATGGGTGAAGCGGTTCAGGTGATGTATGACGATGTTATTCACTCCCTTAACGGACGGAAGCTCAAGGAACTCTCCAAATGGAGGAAGAGGGAAGACATCATTGATAATCTTCAAAAGGAAATCACCCAATTTCTTGTAAGGGTCATACAGAGAAATATCATGCCTGAGGAATCGAAAGAAGTGGCCTCTTTAATGCGCATGACCAACAATCTGGAAAGAATCGGGGACGCCATAGAAAATATAGCAGAATTGGAAGAAGAGCTTATAGAAGAAGATCTGCATATCTCTGAAGGAGGATTACACGACTATCAGACCATATCAGATGAAGTGAGAAAGTTTTTGGCCTTAGTAATAGATGCAATACGGCGTGATGACAAAGAGATCATGCATCATTCACATAAAATAGAGGATAATGTTAATAGAATGAGAGAAGAAATGCGTGATAATTATCATATGCGCCTTCAAACCGGTATGTGTACAATTGATCCAGGTTTGATTCTGGTGGATATGCTCACGGCTTTTGAAAAGATAGGCGACTATTGCTACAATATCGCCCAAGCAGTTGCAGGCCTGAAGTGATAGAGATGCTTCACCGTTGAGAAGCACAATTTTTTCACTCAGACAATCAAAAGAGAGAAATTTCCTATGAAAAAGGTATTGATTGTTGACTATGACATCAAAATGAGAATATTTATTTCTGCAGTCCTGGAAAAAAATAATTATGTCCCTATTGTTGCCAGGAATGGGGAAGAAGGTCTGGCAAAAGCAAAAGAAGAGGAACCTGACTTGATCATTCATAATGTGTTGATGCCGAAGTTGAGTGGAATCAGAATGTATCACGAATTAAAGACTGATGAACAATTAAGAGGAATCCCCGTAATCATACTGTCTGATATCGCAAAAAGAACATTTCTACGTTCCCTAGAAGCTCTGACCGAACTGGATAAAAAGAACGTGCCCGATCCTGAGGCCTATATCGAGAAACCTGTGGAACCTGAAGAGTTGATGAAAGTGATTATAGAGACTTTGGCTTAGATTCATGGGACATACATTTGCTCCTATTTTCATTTTGCTTGCCGTATGATGAATCTTAGGAATATCTTTCTCACTTCATTACGTGGTTCTCATATCAATGTAAATAAGCAAAAAACTTGACAGGGATTTTAGCCTATGTTACTGAATTATATTATACCTGTGCTAAGCGATTCTTCCTAACTCGTGTCCATCAAGAAATGAGATATTTTCTGCAAGGTCAAGGAAGACGGCGATTTTAACTGCATGAATACATTGGGTATTTTGAGTATTAAAATCTGAGTCTGACGCAGAGATTCCGGAAAATAGCCATTTATGGATGGACACCAACTATAAGGTTGTATCTTACTGAATCTGAAGCAAAAACCATTTCGAATCCAACTCGCCGATGAGTTAATCACTTTCTTCCTCTTTGAATCGTTTTTAAATCCATATTCAGTAACCTACAACCTCTTATGACGGAAAGAATCCCTCAACTCGAGTTACATGAATATTCATTCAGTTCCAGAAAAAGTTTGATTTGGAAATATGGTATTTGAAAAATTGCTTTATGCGACAGATGGGACGATTCTGTCCCTTAATGTATTAGGAAAGTTGTTGGCTACCGAGGGTTTGCTGATTGAGGAAGTTGTGGTACTTTCTCAACTTCCCCTTGAAAAATTGGCTGAGAGCCTGTCCTGCTTTGAGATGAAGTTCAAGCTGTATCCAGATGAAGATCCCAGCACATACCGGATTTTGGAGGTCGCAGACAAAGAGAGTGCTTCATTTATCGTGGCTGAATTCCAAAAAAAAACCGGGAGGATACATCCGGATTCTTCAGCCAGAACCCTTATTAAATGTGCTTCAATACCCGCACTCATTATAAATCAGGTGGAAGAGGATAAAGAGATTTTTCAACATATGGTCTTTGCCACAGATTGGTCTTTTGAATCTGAAAAGGCTTTCGACTTTCTTTTAAAGCTCAAAGGAATCATAGGAGAACTTGAGATTGTTCATATTATAAGGAAAAAATTGACTGTGAGAGATATGAGGAAGCTGAACAAGAAGCTTTCGGACACCCGCACCACATGTTTAAACAATAAAATAGATGCAGAATATCATATCTATGCCGGTGAAATCTCGGAAGAGATAATTGCGGC